>JAKAPW010000033.1 GCA_021811935.1 archaeon
TTCCGATCTCATAACGACGTCCGCGACCGCGGCCGGCCAGAGCTACATCCCCGACTGGCTCCAGGCTCTGACCTGGGTCAGCGAAAACACGCCGTACAACGCGAAGATAATCGCCTGGTGGGACTACGGCTACTGGCTGTCGATAATGGGCAACAGGACGACCTACATAGACAACGGCACCCTGAACAGCACCAGGATGGCCGAGGTGGCAACGATGTATCTGTCTAACATGAGCACGGCCACCACCCTGGTGAAGGACATGGGTGGCGACTACGTCGCCGTCTTCCTTACGCTGAGGGAGCTCAGCTCCAACTGTCCGACTCTGAACCAGCCATGCTATACGCTGGGGAGGGCCTACGGTTTCGGAGGAGACGACGGGAAGATAGACGCGATGGCCACCATAGCAGGGATCAACATAAGCAAGTTCCTCAATCCGAACAACTCCATGCCCAACAAGCTCTTCTGGAACTCCACCCTGATAGGGGAGCTGTTCCCTCTCCAGTATGACGGGTACATGCAGATAGACCCCACGACGCAGCAGTTCGTGACCATAACGCCTGGCTATCAGCCCAACTCGCAGTATTTCCAGATCCCCGTCTATACGTATCAGCAGAAGCTGCCGCCGGGTTCCTCCCCCTTCGAGCTCGCGTTCCAGTCCTCGGGGCAGGTGGTCCCGCCTTACGGCATGATAGCCCAGGTCTTCATCTACAGGTTCAACCCTCAGCCGCCCGCGGCCCCCGTCGCGACTAACTCTTCAACCTGAGTTCCAGATACTTGTCTTCGGGGGAGAACTTCGGCGGATGAGGGATGGAGGTCTTCCCGCCACACCGCGGGCACGATTCGTCGAGCGTGTAGGCAAGACACTTCGCGCATCTGCGCATGAGCCATCGCACGGAGATTCGCCTACTGCCTGATGAAGTTCACGGTGCCGTGCTTGGAGACCTGCTTGGTCATGAGGGCGGTCATGGCCTTGAGGTTCTTCTCCGCCACCTTGAAGTTGTCGGCGTGGAGCCTGACCAGGTAGCGCGGCGCGCCTCCGTAAGTGATGTCCACCGTGGATTCCGTCAGCTGGGAGACCGCCTTGGCGAACGAGTCCTTGATCACGTCGACGCCGTCGGGCCCCGGACAGGTTATCTCGAACATCCCCTTCACCTCCACCCCGGGGAGCTTGAACCTTTCCTGGACCGTCTTTATCAGCTCGTCCTGGTAGCCCTTGTCAAGGCCGAGGTCCTCCACGGCGGCGGGGCCCTTCCTGGCTATCTCCGCCAGCGCGTCGTACAGGGTGCCGTATTTTTCGAGTATCTTCTCCCTTGTCGGAGAGTCGTCGGCCTTCCCCTTCACCATTTCCAATATGCCTTTGGCGCGGTCCTCCCTCTTGACGCTGATCAGCTTCTGCTTCTTCTCCTCGTTGGAGACCTGCCGAAGGGAGCAGTCGACCTCGTTCCGCCTTTCGTTGATGCGTATTACCTTCAGGACCACCTTCTGCCCCACCTTGATCAGCCTGTCTATGTTACGGACCCACCCGGTGGAGATCTCCGAAATGTGGAGGAACGCGTTCCTCCCCCCATACTCGTCGAGGGACACGTACGCCCCGAAGGACGTGATGTCCCTCACGGTTGCGACCAGTATCTCTCCCACGTCTGGCTGTTGCTCGGACAAGGCGCTAGTCCATCTTCTTTATGACTTCAGCGAGTATGTTGGCCCTGCCGCCAGTCGGCTCGGCCAGGACCTCGCCGCAGGAATCGCATTTCACCTGGACGGCGGCGTTGGAGTAGACCACGCGCTCGGTCGCGCAGGAGGCGCACTTGACGAGCAGGAACGAACTCCTCGGCTTCGGATAGAGCACCCTTTCCTTTCTTGGCAAAAAGGTCACTCCACTAGCTCCAGCTTCCTCAGCCTTATCCCTGGCTTGCCCACCACGAAGTTGCAGACCTTGCACTTCAGCATGATCACCGACTTCTTCGTGGTCTTGGCCGTCCTCACCAGCTCCGCATACTTCTGCCCGCCATAGCCCCTCTTCTCTTCCGCGTGCCTCCTCGCACCCTCCGCCATAGCCCTCTCCTTTCCCTTCTTGTAGATGTAGACCGAATGCTCCGTGTGCTTCTTGCACTTCGGGCAGTAGACCTTGGTGGTCTTGGGCCTCTTCATATCTGGCTCACCCACGCCTCGACGGCCTGACCGTGTTCCAGCAGCGGCTTGGCGTTGTCCATGGGTATGATCGCAAGGTCCTCCGGCACATAGGGCCCGTATTCTTTCATGTCTACTCCCGCCATCCGTGGAACGGTCTCCGCAAACCTCACCGCTATATACTTGACTGAACAGCTGTCGGACGACTCCTCCAAGACGGAAGGGTGTCCTTCGTGCAGGGCCTCCGTGATCCTCAGCAGCCTCTTGACCGAGTCGTACAGGGGTTCCCCCATGTATCTCTCCTCCGGGGTCAGCGATATGTCATTCTTTCCCCGGATGGCCCTGTCAAGGAATTTGTGGAGCCTGACGTGGAGGAGGTCCGCCGCGAGGCCGTAGAAGAGTGAAATCTCCTTTTCCAGCAGGGAGTTGACCATCTGCGAATCCCCGTTCCCCATCGACTCCCTGATCTCCCTTATTCTCACCACCACCGCCTTGTAGAGCTCCGGGTCTATCTCGGACATCTTTTCGGTAGTCAGTTCCTCTTCGAGGTTCTTCTGAAGCGTAGAAAGGAGTTCCTCGCTCATAACGATAAGTCATGGCGTGGAGTGTGTATAAAAGCGTTAGCAGCAGTCATTTCATCCGCTCTGCGGGGCGGCGAGCCCCTTTGCGACCAGGTAGGCGGCCGCGTACGTCGGAAGGGTCACCGCCTCCTTCTTGAACGGACCGAAGCTCTGCCCCTTAAGAGTGAAGCCGGGGGAGAACAGGACTTCCACCCGGGCCGGCTCCTCGTCGAGGCCCACCGCCGTTTCGAATGGGGACTCCGCCATGTCCACCCTCTTCTTTGCCAGTCCGCTCTTGTTATGCAGCGTGCCGGCCATCCTCAAGATCCTGTGGATGTCTATCGTCACGCCGGCGTCGACCCGCGCCCCCAGCTTGGCTACCATCCCGTCCAGGAAGGCCTTCGGTCCCCCCGACGCCCTGGCGAAAGCCTCCTTCGGCGGGAGCCGGTACAGCTCCGACGCGTACCTCCCGGCCCTCCCCCTCCATCCGGGTTCGTCGGGGGAAGGGGGCGCGTCGGACCACCTGGTCGAGAGGCCTATGTGCTTCGGCAGGAGCCCCTTCCCCGACATATAGTCCACCATTTCCGCCCTTCCTCCCTGGTTCAGGAGGTCGTACTGGGAGCCGACGACGTGCACGTGGTAGCCCGCGTTGCCCGAGAAATAGACGACTACGTTCCCCGACAGCACCCCGAAATCCTTTTCGAGGAAGTCCGTGAGCTTCATCACCTCCACCATTGCACCCTCCAGACACCTTTCGCAGGTCCAGCCCACCGGCTCCACGTTCGTCCCTCCGCAGGACGAGCACGCCTGCCCCGGCCTTCTGAATGTGGCTCCGCACGCCCGGCAGACGTGGAGCTCGTGCTCCGCCCTGCAGGGGAGGTCGAGCGTGTCGGAGTCGATGTCGAACACCAGGTCGGAGCGGAGCCACCCCTTCTCTTCCATCTGCCCGGAGGGCAACTCGTAGTAGGAGACGGAGCAGTAGGCGGACTTCGGCGCCTCCCTGAGCAGTAGGCTCCTAAGCTCCCCTTCGTCCCTGCAGGACAGATGCCTGACCATGGCGTCGTCGAACGTCAGGACGCCGAACTCCCGCTGGTGTATCTCCGGCGGCACCTCCACCCGCGATACCTTCTGTACGTAATATCTCCGGAACGCAGCCCTGAGAAACGACCTTGCCGGGCCTTCCAAGCCTCTTCCCGCACGTCGGTAAATACATTCTTATATTTATGACACCGGAAGACTGGCGATATGCTGGAAGCGGTCAGCGAATCAGCCGAAGAATGGAAGTCGGTCGCACAGGCCATTTCGACGCTCATAGAGGAGGCGACGTTCGTGGCGACCCCGGAAGGGTTGAACCTCAGGGCGATGGACCCTTCTCACATAGCACTGATAGACCTCAGCTGGCCGGCCTCCGCGTTCGAAAAATACAGCTGTGACCAAAGCTATAATCTGACCGCCCGGGTCGAAGACCTGCTGCGTGTCTTCAAACGGGCGGATTCGAAGGACAGGGTCGAAATCCGCCTCGGCGAGGAGAACATGCTGCAGTTCAGGCTGGTGGGGGGGTACGAGCGGAACTTCGAAATCCATCTCGTCGAATCGCAATACAGCCAGACGCCTCTCCCCAAGGTGTCCTTCAGCGTCGCGGCCAGGTTGAAGACGGGAATTATCAAGCAGGTGCTCGAGGACATCAAGAGCATATCCGACCACGTCTCGATAAAGGCAGAGGAGGCGAAGCTCGCGTTCGCGGGAAAGAGCGAAACTGGCAAGGCGTCCGTGGTGGTCGGCAAGGAGAACCCCGACCTCGAAGAGCTGACCGTCAAGGAAGGCGGGGAAGCGACCTACAGCATAGAATATCTGTCGAACTTCGCCAGGTCGATGACGAGCTCCGACTCCATGTCGATGCATTTCTCCACCAAGATGCCCATCAAGCTCGAGTTCCCCCTGGGGAAGAAGGGGGGGATGGTGCAGTTCTTCCTCGCTCCGAGGGTGGATTAGAATGGACGCGCTTTCCACCGACAGGCTCGAAAGGAACAGATATGTCAAGGTGTTGCTCCGGTTCCTGAGGATAGAGCTAATCTACCTTTACGCGTCGGTGGTGCTGTCCGCCGGGCTGATAGCTTACATCATCAATTCCCCGCTGGTCCCGGCGGGCACCCTGGTCGTGAAGGCGTTCGGCATCCAGAGCCTGGCGGAGACCTTCGTCTACATCGTCACTATGGTGATGGGCGTCGCCGGCCTCTTCCTCATAATGAGGGGGGGCAACGAAAAGACCGCGTCACGGGAGGCCGGGCTGCTCTTCTTTACGGGTCTCATGCTGGTGTTCATATCCTTCGCCATGATCTTCAGCCTCTGGGGATACAAGGTGGGCTGACCCGCCGAAGGCGACCATGTCAAGGCCCTGGCCGTCGGGCCTTGCGAACCAGACGTCGCCCATCCCCGCGAATATCTTGCTGTATATGCTTCCCCGCAGCAGTGCCGCGTTGGTCGGCCGCGAGTGGACGTGGATGAATATCGTCCTGGGCGCTATGGCAGAACAGAGCGACGCGGTCAGCACCACCCGCCTGAAATATTCGAGGGTCCAGTCCTTCTTGTTCCTGGCGAGCCTGGCCAGGGCGGCGAGCGTGTTGGAGGTGTTGAGCACGGCGGCTTCAGAATTCGCCCCCCTTTCGATCAGCGCCTGGCTCATGGAGGGCAGGTCGCCGTCGGACACAAGCACCCTCCATCGGCCGTCCACCCCGCTGAGCATCGGTGCGGCCGTCCCGTCCAGGTCGAGGAAGAACGTAGAAGCATGGGCCCTGGCCAGCTGCGCGACCAGCCTGCCGTGCATCGTCCCGCATTCCACGTGCACGCAGCTCGGCCCGTCGCGGAACGTCCGCGAGGAGATTCCCGCCACGCAACGAGTTGGCGGTTTCCGATTAATTAACTTCCCCGAAGGCGCCCCGCACGGCCCGGCGCAGCGCCTCGGGGTCCTGGGTGTCGACCTCCGTCACCCTCGCGCGGAGCCACCGGGGGAAGATGCGCGTCACTCTGCCGAACCTTTCGTCCATCAGCAGGACGGTCCCTTCCTGCCCTTCCCTCCTGAAGACCCTCCCTGCCGCCTGGACTATCCTGGCGGCCGCGGGACCCAGCACCAGCTCTTCGTACGCGGCCGCCCTCCCCCGCCTGGAAGAGACGAAGGAGAGCCTGGTCCTGAGCTCCAGCGTCGGCGGGGGGAGCGGGAGGCCGACGACGACAGCGGCGGCCACCGAGCCCGATTCGAAGTCCTCCCCTTCGGCGAACTTCCCTCCCATTACGCCCAGCAGGACGGACGAGCTCTCGGAGACGAAGGCCCTGAGCAGTCCGGCCTGCTCTGCCGCGCGCATCCGCGGCGTCTCCGTCATCATCCTGCCCCTATGCAGCTCGCCGAGGGACCCGCCGACCGCCGTCATCACCGCATATGAGGGGAAGAAGACCGCCTTCCTTCCACCGGTGACGGAAAGGAAGTTGGATATCCCGGAGGCTATCCTCCGGTACATCTGCTCGGACCTCTTGGAGTAGGCGGTGGAGACGTGGGTGTCGACCAGGGTGAGACACTTCCTGTCCAGCGGGTCCGCGTTCATCACCACCGTCGTTGCGTCCCTGTGGCTGAACCCGACCAGCGAAATGGTGGCGGAAAGGTAGACCCTGGAACGGAAGCCCGCCGGGCGGACCATGTCCATGGGGTCGAGCGGGGAAACGGTGAGCTCCACGTCGTCCCCCCTGGCCCTGACGAACAGGCCCAGGTCGGAGCCGGACGCCCTGAGGAGGGCCTCCAGGAATCCGTACAGCCGCATGACGAGCAGGAGCTCTTCCCCCTTCCGGGGGTCGAACGGCGTCCCGAGGGGGCGCATCATGGATTCGAGCAGGAGCAGGGCGTCCCTTATCCGCTGGCCGGAGAGCATCAGGGAGGCAGGGGGGGCCGTGATCTCCATGCCGTCCTTGAGGCCAAGGCGGGCGATCGAGCCCATGAGCCTGGACGCCATGGCCGCCGCGTGGGAGCCCGACCGCATGCCGAGGCCGTGGATGCGGCGGAGCTGGCTGAGACTGATGCCGTTCGACGCCGCCAGGAGCGCCGCCTCCGGCATGTTGTGGGCCTCGTCGAAGACGGCTACCCATTCCGACCATCCCTTCCTCTCGAGCTCCAGCCTCTGCCTGAGTTCGCTGTTCAGCACCTGGGCATATGTGGTAATTATGATGCGCGAATCGGCGGCGCTCCTCCTCCCGAATATGTAGGGGCACGCGCGGAAGCTCCTGCCGAACGCCAGGAGGGCGTCTATGTCCTGCCACCACCCCTTCATCCGATGCAGCCTCGGGACGCCCTCGAAGAAGAAGCACCTGCCGGAGGCCACGTTCGTCCTGCAATAGAACGGGAGCAGCTCCTGCTGCACGGGCGTCTTTTCATACTCCTGCAGGAGGCAGCCGTCCGACATGCCCAGCATGGGGACGGCCGACACGCCGAGCTTCTGCGAGAAGGGGACGGCCTCCCGCATCACTCTTTCCATCTCCCGCCTCGTCCTCACCACGTAGACCACAGACAGCCCGTGCTCCAGGACAAGGTGATAGGAGGCGGCCAGCGCCGCAGCCGTCTTGCCGAAGCCGCTGGGCGCCTCTATGACCACGTCCTTCCTCCGGACCACTGCGCCGATTATCTCCTCCGAGAGCCGGGCCTGGCCCGGCCTCGCCTTCTCATAGGGATAGAAGAGCTCCAACCGGGTGGACATGCGGCCCGCGTATTTCGCGGCACGAAACTCTTAACAATATGCTGCGCTCCCTCCGCCTTGATGAATGAGTCGCCGACGCTCGGCTCCTTCCTGAAAAGGCTGGATTCGGAGGGGGAGCTGCGCGAGATCCCCCGCGAACTCTCCCCCGCCTTCGAGGCCGCGGCCGCGGAGCAGTTCTTTGATTCCGGGAGGGCCCTGGTGATCAGGGCCAGGGGCCACGACTTTCCCATCGTGGCGAACATACTGAACACGAAGAGGAAGTACGAAATCGCCCTCGGCGTCCCCCCCGGCGGGGCCGAAGACGCCTTCTCCAACGCCATCGCCAAGGCGTCGAAGCCGAGAGAGGCCACGGGCGGCTTCCTGAAGAACGATGTGAAGGTCGACCTGGAGCGGCTCCCAGTGGTGTCGCATTTCGAGAGGGACGCCGGTCCCTACGTGACGAGCTCCCTCGTGATGGCCAGGGACGGGCGGACGGGCGCGCAGAACATGTCCGTCCACAGGCTCCTGCGGGTGTCCAAGGATAGCTTCGTGATCAGGATGGTGGAAGGGCGGCACCTGCACAGGGCCTTCGCAGTCGCCGGGGAGGCGGGCGGCGACCTCCCCGTCGCGGTTGCCATCGGCGTGCACCCCGCCGTGGAGATAGCGGCCTCCTATCAGGCGCCGTACGGCGTGGACGAGCTCGACATAGCGAACGGCATGCTCGGGGGGGCGCTGACGACGACCGAGGTGGAGGGGGGTCTCAGGGTGCCTTCGTGCGCAGAGATCGTGCTCGTCGGAAGGATACTCCGGGACAGGTCGATGGACGACTGCATGGTGGAGATGTTGGGGAACTACGACATGTCCCGGAAGCAGCCGGTCGTGAAGGTCGAAAGGATGTACCACAGGGACGGCGCGGTGTACAGGGACATACTCCCCGGCGGGAGGGAGCACAGGCTGCTGATGTCGTATGCCGTGGAGGTGAAGCTGAACAGGGCGGTCAGGGACGTGGTGCCGACCACCAGGAGGGTGGTGCTCACCGACGGGGGAAGGAACTGGCTGCACGCGGTGATACAGATGAAGAAGAGGCTGCAGGGCGAGCCCAAAAACGCTATATTGGCGGCGTTCGCGGCCCATCCCTCGTTGAAACACGTCGTGGTGGTGGACGAAGACATAGACCCGGCGGACCCGGTGGCCGTCGAATACGCCGTGGCCAGCCGCTTCCAGGCCTCGGAGGGGCTGGTGGTGGTCAAGGGGGCGAAGGGCTCCAGCCTGGACCCTTCGAGCGACCAGAAGCTTCTCCTGACGGACAAGATGGGGCTGGACGCCACCGCCTCCTTGACGAAGGATCCGGGAAGGTTCGAGATGGGCAGGATACCGGGGTACGACAAGATGAAGGAGGAGATGGGCAGGATATGAACGTCAAGGGAAGATGCCTGGTCCGGGGACGGGCCGAAGGCGAGCTGCTCCCTTCCATGCAGCCGTTTTCGTTCCTCGGGGGGATCGACCCCCGGACGGGCACGGTGAGGGACACGGCCCACGAGCTCTGCGGCGTCGGGCTGAAGGGGAAGATACTGGCGCTGCCGAATACCGTGGGGAGCAGCGTGGGGGCCTACGTGCTCTACGGGATAGCCAGGAAGGGGCTTGGGCCGGCGGGGATAGTGACCGGCGTCGGGGACATCAACCTGGTGTCGGGGTGCGCGGCCGCCGGCATCCCGCTGCTGGCGGGGGTGGACATAGGCCCGCTGGTCGGCTACAAGGGGTCGCGCGCGATGCTTGACTGCGATGGAGGGACCCTCAGCGTCTAGCGGGCGGTTTCAGACGGAGATCTTCGTGCTGTAGTTCTCCTCTCCCAGCGTCTCCATCGCGGCCTTCTCCACCTTCTCCCTGTGCTCCGCGGTGGTGTACACGCGGAGGACGTCCAGATAGCCACTTATCGCCTGTATCGCCGGGATGTCCTCCAGCTTCAGCCTCTCCACCCTCCTCCCGGTCGAATCATGCGAAAGAAGGGTGAGGCCGGTGAACGTCTCCCTGTCCGAGGTGTACGGGACGGACGGGGCGGTGGGCAGGTCTATGTAGACCAGGTCGGGGTCGACCGAGGCCTTCGATGATATGTCGCTCCTCAACTGGTCCCTCATGGACGCCCTCGACAGTATCTTCTCGGCTATCCTCTCCTTCCTGAGCATCACCTTCTCGTACACACACTTGACGAGGCGCCTGTCGACATAGTTCCTTGCGATGCCCCTGGCGGTGGCCAGGGGGCCCGTCTCGTCCTTCAGGGCGAGCACCTGCCTCAGCACCGACTCGTCGGAGCTCTCGACGTACCTCTCCAGGTCGGACGTGTCGGAGAACCCCAGCCGTTCGTCCGCCAGCTGGAAGACCCTGAGTATCATCGCCTCCCCCGCCCTGACGGTCTTGTGGAAGTAGACCGCCTTGAACATCTCGTACCTTGCCATGGAGAGGGATTCGAAGGCGTTCAGCGCGTCCTTCTCGACGGCCAGGTGGTCGTCGAAGACGTCGAAGGAGTCTATGACGCGCTCTATGTCCACCCTTCCGAAGCCGGCGCCTGTGAAGTAGGAGTCGCGGAGCAGGTAGTCCATCAGATCGGCGCTCAGCCCGCCGGCGACCAGTTCGTTCATGAACTTCTTCTTCCCGCCGAGCTTCCCCACGGCCAGGTCTGACATCGTCTTCGGGGAGTAACCGTGGGCCGAGAGCGCGTCGGCGACCGCCGTCTTGCGTATTATCCTCTGCCCTGTGTCTTCATGGTTCGTCCCGCTCTTCTCGTGCACCAGTTCGTCCAGCACGTGCGAGAAAGGGCCGTGGCCGATGTCGTGCATCAGCGCCCCCAGCCTGACCATGTTCTGCTCGTCGGCCCCGAGGTAGCCCTTTTCGACCAGGACGGACGAGCTCATCCCGCTGACGTACATCACCCCGACCGAATGTTCGAAGCGCGTGTGGTTCGCCCCCGGGTAGGCCAGGTAGGCGCTGGCCAGCTGGCGTATGAACCTGAGCCGCTGGAAGACGGGCGTGTCTATGACGGCGAGCTCGGGCTCCCTGAGCTTGATGAAGCCGTGTATGGGGTCGAGTATCCTTACTGTCTTCGTCCCCCGCGCGGGTTTCGACATCCGTGAGAGCTGGCTACATGCTTCGCTTTATTCGTTGCTCCCCGCCGGCGATATTCCCAGTATCCTGTCCACCCGATCCAATATCTTCGCGTTCACGGTGTGCGGGTCCGACGAGGCGTCCAGCCTGAAGACGGGGGCGAGGGGGTAGAGCTCCTCCAGCTTCCCGTAGAGGGATATCACCTTCTCGAGGAGGGGCGTGTTCTCGTAGGCGTCCGGGGACCTCAACCTGTCCAGCACGACGCGGAGGGGGGCTTCGAGGACGAGCACGGCGTCCGGCCGGATCACCCTGCTTTCAAAGTCCAGCACCCTCTTGGGGTCGACCCCGTTGGCCGCCTGGTAGACCACGTTGCTGTCGGTCCAGCGCTTGGTCACCACCACGTTCATCTTCCCCCTGCGGAGCCAGGAAAGTATCCGGTCGTTGTGCTGGGCCCTGTCCAGGCTCCAGAGCAGCCAGGCGTACCCGCTCGGTATCTGGCCGTAGATTCGGAAGCGCGTGTCTCTCTTCCCCAGGTGGGCCGCGACCAGCCCCCCCATGAGACTGCCATAGCTGGGCTGCGTTATGCCGAGGGTGTGGAACCCCTTCTCCCTGAGATGACTTATGACGGACACGACGCCCGCCTTGTTGGAGATGTTGAAGAGGTGGGTCCCCTTGCCCGTCTTGTCGACGCCGGAGAAGGCCAGGAACCTTCCTTCCCGGTGCGCGTCGGGGGCGAAGCGTATTAGGTCGCAGGCTATCCTCTTCATCTCCCCCTTGAGGAAGCCCGGGAGGGCCCACGAGCGGCTGGCGGCCCCGAGCCCGGCTTCGTCCGAAGCGAGGACGAACTTCTCGATTTCGGCCAGCGCGTCCGTCAGCCTGTTCGCCGAGAGTATCTCCGACATGTCGTGGGACAAGCTGTGGAAAGAGGTTTATAATGGGAGGTCATAAAAGTACTGCCATCCTGCCAATCACCGACCTGACCGGATATCCCATGATAAAGAAAGGGGCGATGGAAGCCAGAGATTACCAGGTCAGGCTGGCATCCGAGGTGGGAGACGGGAACGCCATCATAGTGCTCCCCACGGGCCTGGGCAAGACGGCCATAGCCGCGCTGATCCTGGCCGCCACCCTCCAGAGGCGCGGCGGAAGGGCGCTCTTCCTGGCCCCCACGCGGGTCCTGGTGCAGCAGCACAGGGCCTTCCTCGAAAAGGTGGTCGACCTGCCCGCGGGGTCCGTGGCCTCCCTCACCGGCGAAGACGACGTGCTCAGCAGGTCCGACGCCTGGGCGTGCCGCGTGGTCTGCGCCACCCCGCAGATAGCAGTACAGGACTACAGGCGCAGGCTCTACGAGCCGTCGAGGTTCTCAATCGTGATATTCGACGAAGTGCACAGGGCCACGGGGAACCACAGCTACGCGTCAATCTCCAGGATATTTTCAGGCCAGGAGCAGCAGAAGGTGGGGATGACCGCCACTCTGCCCGCCGAGGCCGGGCGGATAGAGGAGATCAAGGAGACGGTCGGGGCCGAGTCCATACTGTACAGGGACTACCAGAGCGAGGACGTCGTCCCCTTCGTCCAGAAGGTCGACGTCGAGACCAGGACGATGGAGGCGCCGCCGAACATGAGGAAGGCGATAGGGCTGCTGAAGGACGCCCTGGTGGAGAGGATGACGCTGCTGGCGGAGGCCGGTTTCCTGCCGATGGAGGCGGCCAGGAGGCTCAGCTTCAAGGAACTCCTGACGAGGAGGGACGCCATACTCCGGCGGGGGTCGTGGAACGCCAGGTTCGCCTACTCCTTCTGCGCGAAGGCGTTCACCCTCCTGAAGTACCTTGAGACGCAGACCTACCGGTCGTTCCTGAACTACCACCAGAAGATAATCGGGAACGAAGGCAGGGTGTCGGCCATGTTCTCCAGGGACCCCCGAGTGGCGGAGGCCGTGTCCGAGATAGAGCAGGCGACCAGAAGGGGGGAGGAGCATCCCAAGGTCGGCGTGCTCAGGGAACTGCTGACCGCCATGAAACCTTCGGACAGGGCGCTGATCTTCGCCGGCTACAGGGAGACGGTGGACCAGATACACAAGATGCTCGTGGCCTCCGGGATAAGGTCATGGACGCTGATAGGCAAGCAGGGGGAGACGGGGCAGAGGCAGGAGGAACAGGTGAGGGCGGTCGAATCGTTCAGGAGCGGGGAGTACCAGGCCCTCATAGCCACCCAGATAGGGGAGGAGGGGCTGGACATTGCGGAATGCAACCTGGTCGTCTTCTACGACAACGTCCCCAGCGCCATAAGGTACGTCCAGAGGAGGGGAAGGACGGGCAGGCGCTCCTCGGGGAGGATGGTCATGCTGATGGTCAAGGGGACGTCGGACGAAGCGTACTACTGGGTGGTCCAGAGGAAGCTGAACATGATGAAGGGTGTCATAGGCAGGTTGAACGCCGCGCCCAAGCGACAGAAGAGGCCGGGGACCCTGGACAGCTTCATCTAGCCGCGGAGGTCCTTCGCCTTCGCCAATATCCCGATGAGGAGGCTCACGTCCTCCAGGATGGCGTGAAGCCTGACGGGTTCCCTCTCTTCGCCCACCAGCCCCAGCAGCTCCTTCAGTTTGGCCCTCGCCACGTCGCCGACTTCCTCCGAAATGTCGGGGGGAGGCCTGGCCCTCTCCTCCAGCTCGGCCAACGAGGTCATGCCGCTGTCCGCCGGGCAGACATCCACCCCCTTGTACCGGAGCATTATCCCGCCGCACTTCGGGCAAGGTTCTTTGAGCAGCGTGGCCCCGTGCCTCATCAGCTCGACCGTCAGCTTCTGCTGTGCCTCCTGCACAACGGTCCTTGAGCCCTTCAGCGTAGATAAGCGTTGCCGAGCCGAGAAAGCTTAAAATCACGCGGTTGTATGCCATTTCTATCCTGAGGGTCTGGAGACATGGTAAGCAAGAAGGAAAAGGAGACGGAAAATATGGCGAAGGCCGCCCGGGCCATCATCATAATACAGGGCGTGGTCGATAACAACAACATACCGAGGAACATAAGGAGGCTCGCGAAGGAAGTGGTGGACGGCCTGAAGGACGACACGCCTTCGGTGGGGGTGAGGGCAGCGAACGCGATCAGCGCCCTAGAAGACGTGTCGCAGGACCCTAACGTCCCCTCCTTCGCCAGGGTCACGCTCTGGAACGCCGTATCCATCCTTGAAGGGATCAGGGAGTAGGCCCGCGGGCTGACATGTACGGATAGAGCCCCAGCTTGAGCGTCTTCAGCGAAAGCAGGGCGCATTTTATCCTGACCGGGCCCAGGTCCGGGTTTCCCATCGCCTCGAGCAGCTGCTCCTTCTCCATGCCCTTCAGTTCGTCCAGCGTCTTGCCCTGGATCAGGTCCGTCAGTATGCTTGCCGCCGCCTGGCTGATGGCGCAGCCCTTCCCTATGAATCCCACTTCGCTCACCCTGCCGTCTGCGACCTTCACGGACAGCTCTATGTGGTCGCCGCACAGAGGATTGCTGTCGTCTGCCTTGAAGCTCGGCTCGGCGAGCTGCCTGAAATTGTGCGGGTTCTTGTAATGGTCCAGTATTATCTCCTTGTAGACTTCGTCGCTCACCTTCCCAGCACCTCCCTCACCTTGCCGAGTGCCGCCACCAGCCTGTCGACCTCGGCCTCCGTGTTGTACAGGTAGAAGCTGGCTCTGGCGGTCCCGCCGAGGGACAGGCTCTCGTGCAGCGGCTGCGCGCAGTGGTAGCCCGACCGTATGGCGACTGCCTCCCTGTCCAGGACGGCCGCTATGTCGTGCGGATGGGCGTCGTCCATGGTGAAGGCGATTATCCCGGCCCTCTTCGAGAGGTCGGCGGGGCCGTACAGGTGCAGCCCCCCGAACTCGCGTAGCCTGTCCATCGCATAATCCGTGATCCTCATCTCGTGTTCCCGGACGCTCTCCATGCTCATCCTTTCCAGGTAGGATATGGCATGGTAGAACGCTATGACGTCTGCCACGTTGCTCGTCCCCGCTTCGAACTTCCATGGGAGCTCGTTCCAGGAGGCGCTGCAGGAGTGCACCTCGCTTATCATGTCCCCCCCCAAATTGAACGGAGGCATGGCCTCCAGGATGTCCTTCCTTCCATAGAGGACCCCGACCCCGGTGGGGCCAAGCATCTTGTGCGATGAAAGGGCGAAGAAGTCGCAGCCCATGTCGTTCACGTCCACCTTCATGTGCGGCGCCGACTGCGCCCCGTCGACCAGGACGGTGCAGCCCTCTCTGCGGGCTATCCTGGCCATCTCCTTCACGGGGACGATGGTGCCCAGGACGTTGGACGCCTGCGTGACGGCCAGCAGCCTGGCGCCGCCCGCCTTTTCCTTGAAGTCGTCCATGTCCAGCGTGCCGTCGCCCTTTATCCCTATGTACTCCAGCTTCGCGTGCTTCGCCTGGCAGAGCACCTGCCAGGGAACGAGGTTGCTGTGGTGCTCCAGGACGGAGATGAGCACCCTGTCCCCTTCCCGGACGTTCGATTCGCCCCAGGTCCTCGCGACGAGGTTTATCGATTCGGTCGCGTTCCTGGTGAATACTATCTCCTCGGTGCTGCCCGCCCCTATGAATCCTCTGACCGCCTCTCTGGTCCTTTCATACTCCTCCGTGGCCCTTTCGGAGATTTCGTATACGCCCCGATGTATGTTTGAGTTGTATCCCTCGTAGAAGTCGGTGAGCGCCTCGATCACCTGTTTCGGCTTCTGGGACGTGGCGGCGTTGTCCAGGTACGCCAGGGTCTTCCCGTTGAAAAGCTTGGAGAATATAGGGACGTCGGCCCCGACTTTTTCCACGTCCAGGGCTAGAGCCTCCATGGCAGAAGTCGTGTAGGGCGGCCGCCTCGCGTGGTAATAACTGTTACGACCTTATTGGTCAGGAAGAGGCCAGCGCCGACCTGATCTCCGAGTAGAGGGCTTCTTTCACCGCGTCGTCCTTGATGTTCTTTACCACGTGCTCCACCGTCCCGGCGGCCACCGCCATCACCGCCTCGTCCTTGGTGAATCCCCTGCTCGCGAGGTAGAAGAGCTGCTCGTCGTCGGGCTGGGATACCGAGGCCGCGTGCTTGGCCTTCAGGTCGTTCGTCTCTATCTCGAGCCCGGGTATGGCGTTGGCGAAGCTGTCGTGCGTCAGCAGCAGGGCGTGCTGCTTCAGGTGGGAATCCGACCCTCGCGCGGGGTTCCTGATCACCATCATCCCCTTCATCAGGCTCCTCGAAGCCGACTTGACGACCGCCCCCTGCATGGCGAGGCCCGTCGTGTTCCTGCCCCAGTGCTCCACCCGGGTCAGCATGTCGTGCCTGGCCCTGTCGTGGGCGTAGCTGCCCCAGAAGACGCCTGCGTCCGCCCCTTCCCCCTCGAGTATTATGTCCCCCCTCGCCCTGATGTAGGGGTTCCCTCCCCCCCAGAGCGAAAAGGCGAGCCTGGAGTTCCTGCCCAGCCTGACCCTGTAGTTGAGGGCGACGGACGTCTTTCCGGTCGAAAAGAGGACGAAGACCACGGACGCGTCGGGCTCGAGCACCACGTCGGCGGACTCGGTCATGAAACCGTCGGAGGGACGCGAAGGGGGGTCGGCTATCCGGTCGACGAAGGTT
>JAKAPW010000097.1 GCA_021811935.1 archaeon
CAGGTGAACTTCAAGGGTGGGTGATCGGGCTCGGAAAGAAGACAGAAGACCAGGGGGCTGCTGTCGGCCATCCTGACCCTGTCGGTGATGCTCATACCCTTCCTGCTGCTGTTCGGCGGCTCCTCCTCCACGACGGCGCCCCAGTCGTACGGCGTCTCTCCGCCCTACACCACCGACGGCCAGGTCATCTTCGGTTCGTTCATCGGCATCGCGGTCATACTCGCACTGCTGCTCATACCCCTCCTCTATGTCATGCGCGGTGGGAAGCAGCCGCTCACGTGAGGCAGCCGCCGCGCCGCGCTGCGCTGCGCTGCGCTGCGCTACGCGTAGTCGACGGTGAACTCGTATCCTTCGCGGGTCCTTCTGACCGATACCGGCCCGTCTGCCCCGAGCGCCTTCCGCAGCAGGTGCGAGAGCTGCATGGTCCGCAGCCGCCCCTTCCTCACCGTGTTCTCCCCGAAGACAGGGTCTGATTCAAGGGTCACCTCGCGCCCCGGGGCCAGCGTGAGGAGCCAGACATCGGGCGCGTCCGGGCGGGAGACGAACCGGGCGTAGCCCCCGAGCGCGTCCTCGGCAGGATAGTCGTCCAGCACGGCGACGTACACGCTCCTGTCCGGGAGGCGCATCTCGTAGTCGAACCCGGCCGCCGGTGCGGCGACGAAACCCCCCCTGGCCACGGCGCCCTCTTCGTGCCCGATGTGCAGCCGCAGGAGCTCGACGACCTCCCGGCCCTTGAAGAGCAGGCGTATCCGCCTGCCGGAGACGCTCATCTCCACCTCACCGAGACCAGCCAGGGCGGACCTCATCCTGGCCTCCTTGTCCGTTATCCGCCTGTCGTACCTGTGTAGCGCCTCGAGCATGAGCGTGGCGGGGGTCACCGCGCTGGCGGTCTGCCTGAACGCGTCCAGTACGTACGGGACCATCCCGAGCATCACCTTCCTGCGGTCGTCTGCCGGCATGTGCACTGGAGAAGCGGGCCGGGACCTTATAATCCCAGCGGCAGGCGCGCCACGTTTAAAGACGCAACAGGCGGTGCATCGTCATGTTGGAACACGGGTGGTCCGCCATAGCCCTCGCGGCGCTGGTCGTAGGCCTTGCCGTGGCAGGCCCCACGGCCCAGGCGGCATACAACCCGTTCAGGGTGGAAGCCGTGGCTCCGTCGATGGTCTACCCCGGCCAGACGGTCAGCATGTTCTTCGTGGTCACCTACAACGGGAGCACCGTCGCCGATACGAACCTGGTCCTTCTGACCGCCTATGTCAGGTCCCCCCAGGGAAGCAACGTTTCGACGTACTCCCTGCCGGCGCCCAGACCCGTCGGCCCCGGGGAATTCGGCGTCACATGGACCGTCCCGGCCGCACTCCCCATCGGGAGCGTCTTCTGGGTGGAGGCGGAGGGAGAGTACCTCGGGTTCAACTACACCGGCATCGCGGGCGTCACGGTGGTGCAGCAGTCGGTGCTCTTCCCCCAGCAGACCAACGTCTCGACCCCAGGCGGCCAGGTCCCCCCCGCCGTGGCGCTGCCCGCGTTCGTGATCACCATCGCCGTGACGGCCGCGCTCGTCTTCGTCGTGGCGAAGCTGCGGGGGAAGAAGGAGAGGCGGATCGAGCCGCTGATCGAGGAGGCCGCGCCGTTCATGGTGCATGCGGCGGAGCTGATACACAGGTTCCTGGTCTCCCTGGCCGCGACCTTCGTCTTCTTCGCGTTCTTCTTCCTGTTCAGGCCGGTCTGGTTCCGGGCGGGTCCGCTCTACCTCTTCTACCCCTACCCCGACCTGTTCTCCAGCTTCAGCGCTCAGGCATTCACGTCGCTCAGGGAACACATACTGCCACCGGCCCTGCAGCTCATCAACATAAACTCCTTTGACACTTTCATGGCGAGCATCTACATGGCCCTCGCGCTCGCCCTGATCTTCGCCATGCCAGTCTGGGTCTACGAAATGGCAGGCTTCGTCTCCCCCGCCCTGAAGCCCGAAGAGAAGAGGCTGATACGATACGTGACCGTCCCGGCCACCCTGCTCTTCGCCGCCGGCGTCGCCTTCGCATACGAAATAATACTGCCGGTCCTCTTCCACTTCCTGTACCTGTTCACCGTGGGGATCTCCGTCCTGCCCACCCTCAGCGTCAAGACCTTCGCCTCCACCGTGTTCGTCTACATGCTTGCCTTCGGCCTGGCGTTCCAGCTGCCGATCATAGTGGTCGGCCTCTCGTACCTGGGGGTGGTGTCGCCCGTCGAATGGCTGAAGCAGTGGCGCTTCGCCGTGGTGGGCGCGTTCTTCATCGCGCTCCTCATATCTCCCGGGGCCAGCGGCGGCATAATGGAGATAACCATAGGGCTCACCCTTTCCGGCCTGTACGTCGTCGGGGCCCTGGTGGCGATGTATCTGCTCAGGGCGAAGCGACCCGCCGTCGAAGATGCAGGATGAACCCCGCCCTGCCGAACAAAAAACAACAGCGTCCGTTGCGGAGAGGTTACTGCTGGGCCGTTCCCCGATCCTTCTTTTCCTCGGGGGTTGACGGTTCCGATTCCTTTTTGGTTGCCTGGGTGTCCTTGCCCCCCGGCGCCGCGAGGTCAGGCGAGGTCGCCTGTCTGATTTCTTTCTCTATCTCGGCCTGCCCCCTCTTGAACTCGCCTGTGGCTCGACCCAGAGCCTTGGCCAGCGCGGGTATCCTGCTCGCCCCCCCGAAGAGCACCACTACCACGACTGCTAATATTATCCAGTCGGGTACGCTTCCAATCATTCAGGTCAAGTCATTTTGACCCTGCTGCGTATTTAAACATTGTCGAAAGGTTCCCGACAGCCTAATTTGACGCGTCACCAGATCGCAGCGCGCCGTGGCGCCTGGTTCAGTTCTCCATGGCCTTCTTGATGCCGCCCACTATCTCCGTGACCTTCGCCCTCGTGGTGGGCTCGATGAACCTGGCACCTATGCTCATGGCCGTGCCGGCGACTATCAGGTCGGCCGACCAGGAGACCTGGGTGCCCGCCTCATGGGGGGCAAGGTTGAGCGTTATGGTCAGGTCCGCGGTGCTCTGGAGCCCGCTGCCCTTGCCTGCCAGCTTTATGAGGCTCTTGGGCTGGAGCTCCTTGAACTCGAAGTTCATCTTTATGGTCCCCCTGATCATCCCCAGACCCATCTTGAAGTCTATCGAGAAGTGCCTGTCGTCCTTTATCTCGTGCCTCTGCAGGTCGGGGACGGCCTTCACGAAGTCGCTGGGGTTGGTTATGAACTGCCAGACCCTGTCCACCGGCGCCGCTATCACGAACCTGTCCTCGAAGTGCAAACCCGCCCCTCCTAGGGGATCACCGGCAGCCGCTTCTCTTTTATATCCTTCGAGGCGGAAAGGACAGCCT
>JAKAPW010000098.1 GCA_021811935.1 archaeon
TCGAGCCACCTTCCGTCCAACCTTCCATGCGTCCCGACCTCCCTGAAGCCGCACGTCCTGCCCGGCTCGCCGCGTTGAAGGTGAACGCGCGGGACAGCGGCTTCCGGGCCTCCTCCACCAACACGACCGATGCCCAGTCCCCTGCGACCGCCCCCGAGGACTCCGCCCGAATAGCAGCCCCTCTGGCGGCAGGCTGAAACGGAGGCCCACCCTGCGACCTCCGCCGTGGCGCCCCCGGCCAGGGCCACCGAGACCGGATGCTCCTGGTCGAGCAGCCATCTTCGCATGGCCTCCTGCGTCTCGAACGTGGCGGCGCGCTCGGCGATCGCCTGGTCGTAGATTTAGGCCATCTGTCCCGCGTCCGGGGGACGCTGCATGGGCAGGATGGGCCCGTCGGTCCCAAATACTTCGGGCCCTACGGCGTGACGACCGGCCGGGGCACCTTCGGCATCACCTGCTGGTTGACCTGCGGGTAGATGGCCGCCTGGGCGGTGGCCTGCTTCGCCAGGGTCTTCGTCTTCCTCATCCTCTGCACCAGCGTCGTCAGCTTGCCCTCAAAGTCCACCAGGACCGTGTTGTACACGGAGAACCCTTCGGCAGCCGAGCTGAAGAGCATCGGGGTCCCCGGCGCCTGGTAGTCCCTCATGCAGAGCAGGTGGTCCGCCTGCTGCAGTATCCTCCACAGCCCCTTGATCCTGCTGTCGCCCACCTCCTTGACGTACTGCCCCAGCGCGACGGCCCTGTCGTACGACGTCCTCTGCATCGCGTTCGACAGCAGGCTGGTCCCTTCGCCCCTGCATTCCGCCATGGCCAGCTGCACCGGCTCGGGGACGCATATGCTCCCGGCGGGGGCCATCTCCTCCACCGCTTCGTAGGGCGACGCGGTCACCATCCCGGGGGAGGTCAGCCACGACGCCAGGTCTTCGTATCTGTTCGGGCCGCCCTTCTCCAGTCGGTCCGAATATATCAGGCGGAACCCCTCGGGGGGCTGCGGGAGGCCTCCCACCTTTCCTTCGGCCACCTTCGCGCTCAGCGCCGGGTCTCTGACCAGCAGCCTGATGCCCGGGGCGGAGGCGGGGACGTATGCCTCGGAGACGGAAGGCGCCCCGAGGGAAGGCACGCCGTCCGCTATCACGGCCGAGAGGCCGAGCGACTCGGCGCTCCTTGCCACCGCGTCGTTGTATACGAGCTTCGTGTTCGCCAGCACCCTCGGCTGGACGGAGAAGACCTTGCCGACCAGCGCCATCTGCTCCCTGACCTGCTCTTCGAACTCCTCCATCCCGCCGGGGTACATGGAACTCAGGCTGTTGTAGTAGGTGGTGGCCAGCATCTCGACGGAGCCGAGCGCCACCAGCTTGTTCACCGCCCCGAGGAGGACCGGGTCTTCCTTGACCATCTGCTCTATGAAGAGCCCCGAAAGGCACAGGCCGAACTTCAGTGGCGTGCCGACCTGCTTGCCCGTCTCGGCCGCCCGCAGGAGGGTCGTGAGCAGGGGCGTGTACTTCTCCCTGGAGTCTTTCAGGTACATCCGGTGGCAGAGGCCGTAGTCGGCGTACTTGTCCATCAGGCTGGCCTCTTCCGCTATTCGCCTGGCCCTTTCGTACGGGAAGTTCTTGTTAAGGTATATCGGCTGGTGCAGGTGCAGGACGAAGGATACCCTTGGCATCACTGCAAGAAGGGCGCCCCCTCCTTTAATCGGCTTGAGATACTCTATTGCGCCAACGGCTCAAAATTATCTTACCCGAGCGGCAGGAAGGCTGACCCTGGCTGCGTCGGAAAGCGCACAAGGTGTCACTCGTGGAGAGCCCTCAGCACAGGGCTCCCGATTTCTCGGCCCGGGCGTTAAGAGATATGAGGAAGAGTCCGGCCACATGAATGCATCCGAACCTGCGCGGAAGGTGGGGGAGGGTCGTCTCCATATGAGCACAGCTGCGCGGCCCTCTGATCAGGTGCCCGGGACATAACAGAAGGCCTAGTTGATGCCGCCTCCAGGCAGCTGGGCGTATCTCCAGCGCGCTTGCCGTAGCGCTTCGCTCCGCCCGGAGCGGGTCCGTGAGCACGGCCTTTTCCAAAGCATGATACTCCACCCGCAGGATATTCGCGACCACGGAAAACTGTCAACGACCGGAAGGTTCATGCCAATGCGGTCGTACCCACCGTTGCGTCCGTCACGGGAGTGCCGCCGGAGAAGTCATAGTACAGGAGCTGCGGCGTGCTGGTTCCGTCGTACCTTCCCGGCCCGTGGCCGAAGATGTTGGGAGGCGTCATCGCCAGGGCGTATATGTCCAGGTTTGAATCTACCTCGAGGAGGACCTGCGGGAGCGGGAACGGGGCCGGCCCGCCTATGACCTTCGCCTTTTCCAGGAAGTCATACTGACTGCCATGGCAGCAGCAATAACCCATGGGGAACTTTGCAACATAGGAAGAATTGCAAGGGGGCGATGTCCCTGGTGGCTGGAAGCCATAGAAGCAACCCAGGTGCTGGCAGATGGCACTGAATGCCACTACGTCCTTGTTCGGACCGACACCATTTTCGGGCTGCCACTTACTCCCGAGCCTGACCAGGTTGTTCGGCGTGTCGGTCAGCGGGTATTCGAACCTGTACACCTGCATTACCTTCATGGAGTTCACATTGAATACTTTGACCTTGGGCCAACTGGTCGGGACCTTCGGACCTTCCGGCGTCAGATATTTGAATATCCCACCCAGCCCCGTGATCGTGGCAACGGAACCAACGGCAAACATGGTCTTCACGAAACGGCGCTTTCCAGGGTCCGAAGCTTCGTCATTGTTTGACACTCGCCAATCACCCCACACGAATGGACGAGCCGCCTCATCTTATTTACACGCTTTGCAAAATCTTCTGACTTCGGCCGCGGACTCTGCCGAAGGATCTACTGCGGTCTGTCCCCTGCCGTCTCGGGTGGGATGCATCTGTTTTTTGGGAACGGGCGCCTTCGTTGCGCGGGTCCTGCGTGGAAGGCAAGGACGCGTCCCGGGCGGGTCTTGGGAAGGCCATGCATCATGAAAGACGATGCGCCGAGGTCAGGCGTGGAGGGAGATATTCGTGATGAAGGAGAGGAGGTATCGCGCGCGGCGGGCTACCATATGAAGAGGGAAGGATGAGCTCGGCTCGGAGGCGCTCGTCGGGGTTTCAGCTCGTCTGGGCATGTTGCCTGTCCGAAAGAGCGGACATATAGCGGTCGTCTTGTTCGATTCAGGCAAAGACTGCCGTGGCAGCAGCCGAGAAAAATCCGCCGCAGGCAAGGAGACGACCGGGTCCGCCCTTTCGGGCCCGGGAGGACGCGTCGGCCACGGACGTTCCCC
>JAKAPW010000034.1 GCA_021811935.1 archaeon
ACTCCATGCACGCCCACCTGACGGGCCTCTTCCTGTACAGGAAGGGCGTCCCATTCCAACCGACCTTCATGAGCTTCGAGTTCTTCTTCAGCGGGACGACGTACCCGATGCCCTCCCTCCGGAAGTCCTCCAGGAGCCCGTAGGACGTGAACCCCCTGTCGAGCATGAAGCCCACCCCCTCTCTCCTCGCCGCATCGGGCAGGCGCTCCAGGAAGTCCCTTATCGTGGCGATGTCCTTTACCGAGCCGTAGAAGACGTCGGCCCCGACGGGAAGCGCGTCCCTGCAGGAGAAGGCCATCACCACGCCTATCTGGTCGACGTACCGGCGGTCGGGGTTGTACCCCTTCTCCGCCAGCTTGATCGACCCGGAGTACGCGAATGTCGTGGTCAGGTCGTAGAGGAGGAGCCCTTTCTCCCAAGCCAGCTTCGAGTATAGCCTGTACCACCAGGTGACGTGCCTCCCCGCGTCCCTGAGCACGTCCGAGACGTGCCTGGGGGAGAGGTCGACATGCATCGTCTTGGACAGGTGGAACCTCTCCCACCTGGATTCGAGCAGCCTGATGGGGGACGGGGCGACGGCCCTTGTCAACGCCGATGCCGTGAGCTCCCTGTGAGGGACGCCGCCTTCGTCCTTCAGTATCGCTTCTGCGTCGGAGAGAAGGGCGTACGCGAGGGCGGCGTTGCCGTACTCGAAGACACCTCCTTCTTCGATTCTAGGACGCGCCCCCTGGCGCCCTTCTCGACGAAGACGCCGTCCGCGGTTATCGCCCCCAGGTGCTCCGATATCTTCACGACCTTCTTCCTTGCCGCGGCCCATTCGCTGGTGACGCCGTGGACGTAATAGTTGTCCCTGATGCGCTTCAGCTGGAGGGATTCGGAGGGGCGGCTCTTCCTCAGGCGCTCAAAGCGGAGCCCGACCTTTCTGGGAGCGCCAATCATATGGGATGAACCTATGGGACATCGCTAGGTAAGTCTGGCTGCATGCGGTGCGCCAGGATGACTCGTTTTAGGCTCAAACGACCGCTACTATTCAGCTACCTATGGGATAAATCTGCAGAGGTACGGTAGTTAATTGTGCGCTGGCCTGGACCCGAACCGGGGCCGACCGCCTTGGGAACGCGGACTGGTGCGGGGGGTGGGACTTGAACCCACGAAGGCCTTCGCCAGCGGATCTTAAGTCTGGACGCAACGAGCTCCGCCCCCTGTGGCCGCCCTGGCCTTGGCCTGACTTGGGTACCCCCGCAGACTTTCGTCCGGGCCGGCTCATTATAAGCGCTGCGCGCCGCCGCGACGAAACGGAGGCCTCCCCGAAAACTATTTAACGCATACACCAAAACGGCCCTGCGAAGGCTTGTCCGCAACACACACCGCCGGAGCCACCATCATCTCGTGCACAGCCCGCAACGGAGTGCCCTAGGATGCTCTACCTCGCCGAAGAGTTGGCAGTCGGCGGAGCGGTGGTCGCGCTGCTCTACGCGGCCCTGCTCATAAGGCAGGTCCTCTCCCGGAGCCCGGGCACGGCCAGGATGCAGGAGCTGGCGGACTACGTCAGGCAGGGGGCGGACGCCTTCCTCAGGCGCGAATACCTGACCATAGCGCCCGTGGCCATAGTGCTCGCGATAATAATAGGCCTGGTGGTCCGGCCCTACGGCCTGGTGGCCCTCGGCTTCCTCATAGGGGGCGGCTTCTCCGCTGCCGCCGGCTACATCGGCATGGGGATGACTGTCAGGTCCAGCGCCAGGGCGGCGGAGGCGGGCAGGTCCGGCATGGCTGCGGCCCTGATGGTCGCGTTCCAGGGCGGCTCGGTGCTCGGCATGGCCGTCCCCGGCCTGGCGCTGCTGGGGCTCTCGCTCTTCTACCTGTGGACTCAGAGCCCCGACGCGATAATCGGCTTCGGCTTCGGGGCCAGCCTGATAGCGATGTTCATCAGGGTCGGGGGCGGGATTTACACCAAGGCAGCCGACCTCGGCGCCGACATAGCGGGGAAGGTCGAAGAGGGCATACCCGAAGACGACCCCAGGAACGCAGGCGTCATAGCGGACAACGTGGGGGACAACGTGGGTGACTGCGCCGGGATGGGCGCGGACGTCTACGAGTCCTACATAGTCACAGCCCTGGCCGCCATACTGCTCGGGACCTTCCTCTTCCGGGGCGCCCCCCAGTACGTGGCCTATCCGCTGGCGGTCGGGGGGATGGGCATAATAGCTTCGATAGTGGGCGGCTTCGCCGTAAGGGGGGCCAAGAGCGGCAAGGCGATGGCGGCGCTGAACAGGGGGCTCTACCTGGCCACGGCC
Organism: archaeon; assembly: GCA_021811935.1. Taxonomy (GTDB): domain Archaea; phylum Thermoproteota; class Nitrososphaeria; order Conexivisphaerales; family DTJL01; genus JAKAPW01. Next base: position 2,295 of record JAKAPW010000034.1, read on the forward strand.
GTGGCCGTCGTCCTCGACGTGGCGCTCGCGCTGACCGTCTTTTCGGCGGACGGAGCGATGGCATGGGCGATGGCGGCCTCCTCCGTCCTCGGCCTCGTCGTGGTGGTCGTGATAGAGACGGTGACCGACTACTTCACGTCCTACAGGTTTTCGCCGGTGAAGTCCATAGCCGAGGCGTCCCAGACAGGCTCGGCCACCAACTTCCTCACCGGCTTCGCCGTCGGCCTCAAGAGCGTCGCCCCGATACTGCTGATACTGGTGGTGGCCATAGGCGTCTCCTACAGCCTTGGCTACCGGGCCAGCCCGGTGAGCTGCGCCGGCGCCGGCATATGCGACGCGGGCGTCTACGCCACCGCGATAACCACGATGAGCATGCTCTCCCTCACCGGGATAATACTGTCCATCGACGCCTTCGGCCCTATCACAGACAACGCCAACGGCATAGTGGAGATGGCGAACGTCGAGGGGGTGAGGGAGGTCACGGACGAGCTGGACGCGATAGGCAACACCACGAAGGCCACCACGAAGGGCTTCGCCATCGGCTCCGCGGCGCTGGCCTCGCTCTCGCTCTTCATAGCGTACCAGCAGGAGGTCGGGATAGACTACGTCGCGCTCGGGAAGGTGGCGCCACAGTACGTCCTCACCGACCCGGTACTGCTGATAGGCCTGCTGGTGGGCGGGCTTCTGCCGTTCTACTTCTCCTCCTTCCTCATAGGGGCGGTCGGGAGGGCCGGGTTCAAGATGGTGAACGAGATCAGGCGCCAGTTCAGGGAGATCCCCGGCCTGAGGGAGGGCAAGGCCAGGCCGGACTACGGGAGATGCGTCGACATAAGCACGGGCGCCGCCCTCCGGGAGCTGATAGCCCCCGGCGTCCTCGCCATAGCCACGCCCCTGGCGGTGGGGGTGGTGCTCGGCCCGGTCGCGCTGGGCGGTGTGCTGATAGGCAGCGTGGTGTCGGGCCTCTTCCTGGCGCTGCTGATGGCCAACGCCGGGGCGGCGTGGGACAACGCGAAGAAGTACATAGAGACGGGGCAGTACGGCGGGAAGGGGACGCCCACCCACGCGGCAGCGGTGAGCGGGGACACGGTCGGCGACCCGTTCAAGGACACCGCGGGCCCCAGCATCAACTCGCTGATCAAGGTGCTCAACACGATATCCATAGTCTTCGTCTTCCTCTTCGTCCTGCTGCACGCGTAGGGCCGCCAACTATTTATCTGATGGAACCGCCTCACCCGTCCGGCTTGATCAATGCCTTCGTGCTGAAGCCCAAAGAGGACGAAGGGCTGAAGGCGCTGGAGGCCGTCCCCGCCGAAGTCCCAGCGGGGTGCGTCCTCTGGGTGGACGCCCAGGCGCCGACGGGCGACGAGATGGAGGCGCTGCGGGCGAGGTTCGACCTGGACCACTATTCGGTGGAGGACGTCCTCCACGGCGGGCAGAGGCCCAAGGTCGAAGAGTACGGGACGTACACGTTCAGCGTGGTCCACCTGCCGGTGGCCGATGGCGGGAAGTTCAAGGTGAGCGAGCTGTTCGTCTTCTTCTCGGATCGCTGGTTCGTTACCGTCCATCCGCAGAGGTCCGAGGCGCTGGACGAGGTCAGGAAGCGGCTCGTCGCCAGGGGGCTCTCCCCGCTCTCGAAGGTACCGTCGCCCGACCTGCTCTACTACGTCTTCCTGGACTTCGCGGTCGACATGTTCTACCCACTGCTGGACGTGGTGGAGGACGACCTGGACGCGCTGGAGAAGCGGATAGTCGGCACGTTCCGCGCCAGGAGGAGGAGGGTGGAGAAGGTCACCTCCGCGATGGCCATGATGGGGGGCGTCAAGGAAAAGCTCATGGTCCTGAGGAGGACGCTCGCCCCGATAAGGGACATGCTCGGCATGATAATGCGCGGCGCGGTCCCCCACATAAAGGACTCCAGCCTGAGGAACTTCCGGGACGTCTACGACCACTCCTTCCAGCTGATAGAGACCATCGACGCGTACAGGGACAGGGCCAGCGACGTGAGGGACCTGCACATAAGCCTGGTCGCCGCCTCGACGGACAACATAGTCAAGGTGCTGACCATCGTGGTCACCATAATCTCCCCGCTGTCGCTCCTGGCGGGGGTCTACGGGATGAACTTCACCCCGGGCTTCTACGAGCCGGGCAGCGGGACGGCGTACGGGTTCTACGCCATGATGGCGGGCATGGGGGCGTTGGCGGTCGGGATGGCCTATGTCTTCAGGCGGATAGGCTGGATCTGAGGGAACGCCGGCCGGATTCGGGAAGGATTTATCTATCGGCCGGGGGCCCGGCCCCGTCGTATGCCCGACAAGATACTCTTCCTGGTGGCGGACGACGTGGAGGACCTGGAGCTCTTCTATCCGTACTACAGGCTCAAGGAAGCCGGATTCGTCCCTGTGGTGGCCAGCGCCGACGGCGGCACTCTGACGGGGAAGCACGGCTACAGGCTATCCGCGGACACCACCTTCGCCGACGTGAAGCCGGAGGAATACGCTGCCCTCGTCCTGCCCGGAGGCAAGAGCCCGGAGAGGGTCCGGCTCGACCAGGACGCGCTGAAGATAACCAGGCACTTCGTCGACAGGGGCGCCCCGGTGGCAGCCATATGCCACGGCCCCCAGATACTGATATCGGCCGGCCGGACGAAGGGCAGGAAGATGACCTCCTGGAACGGGATAAGGGACGACCTGGCGGCGTCCGGGGCAATATACGAGGACGGCGAGGCGGTGACGGACGGGAACATGGTCACTTCGAGGAGGCCCGGCGACCTCCCCGCGTTCATGGGCGCCTTCCTCAAGCTGCTCTCCGCGGCGGCGAAGCGGACGGCCGTCCCGGCGAGATGAGACCGGAACGGTCGACATACTCCTTCTGATAGTCCCCGTCTTCGTGGCCGGCCTGCTCGTGGGCCGCGCCTTCAGGCCCAGGGCGTTCGCAGGGGTCTCGCCGGTCCTGGCCGTGGCGCTGCTCTTCTTCACCGGCCTTGGTGTCGGCTGGCCGGCGTCCGCGGCGGGCCCCCTCCTCCTGGAGTCCTTCTTCGTGGCCGTCCTCTGCATACTCTTCGGGGTGTCGACCCATGCGCTGCTGGGGCGGGTGAAGCGCGGGTGAAGGCGGGGCAGGCCCGGCTCTCCCTGGTGCTGCTGGCCTCCTTCCTGGCAGGCGCCGCGGCGAAGACGGCCGGAGGCTTCGCTTCCACGCTGCGCCCGTCGCTGGCGCTCCAGCTCGTCCTCCTCCTCTTCGTCTTCAGCGTTTCCGTGGAGATGGGGTCGAGGGTCGACCTCGTGGGCGCCGGGAAGCTGCTCCGCGAAGCCGTGCGCCTGTCCGTCTCCACCGTGCTGGGCAGCGCGGCCGGCGGGGTGGCCGCCGCACTCCTCTTCGGCCTCGGCCTCAGGCTCTCCCTGGCCGCGGCGCTGGGGATGGGCTGGTACTCCTTTGATGCCCCCACCATGGCCTCCTACGCCGGGGCGCCTGCTGGCTCGCTCGGCTTCTTCTCAAACTTCTTCAGGGAGCTTCTGATGCTGCTGCTCTATCCCCTGGCGGCGCGCGTGCTGGGGCGCGGGCGGTCGCTGGTCCTCGGCGGCGCGACGACGATGGACACCACGCTCCCCGTGGTCAGGGGGGCCGCGGACCCGGACACCGTAACGCTGGCCTTCGCGCACGGGGCGCTCGTCTCAGTCATGGTCCCGGTACTGGTCTCCCTGGCCCTGGCCTGACGCGCCGACAAGGATCTCGCCGCTGGGGAAGACAGTCACGTGCACCTCGCGGTTCAGCCTCCCGTCCTCGACGTAGCCCCTAACCCCGGCCCGGAGGAGGGCCAGCATGCTCACCACGTCGTCCTTCATGTGTATCCGGGCCCTGTCCGCCGCGTCCAGCACCGCCTTCGCCGCCTCCAGCATGTGGGTCTCGGCCGGTATAGCCACCCGCAGGGCGAGGCCGGAGGAGATCAGGGCGGCCATGGTCGCTTCTGCGCGCGAAATGTTCTGGCGCGCCCTAGCTTCCAGGACGGCCACGTTCTGCCGGGAGGTCCCCAGCCTATCCGCTATCTCCTGCCTGGACAGCCCGTCCCTCCTGAGCCTGAGAATCTCCATCTGCCTGGCCGTGACGAACCCCGCCGGCGCGCTGCCCGCTGTCAAGACACCGAAGACGGTTGCATAAAGGTTATATGTAAACGTTTACGGTTTCCAGTGCCATGAAACGCGGCCGGGCGGCCACCGTCCTGCTGCTCGTCCTCGTATCTGTGGCGAGCGCGTGGGCGGGCTACGCGGGGGGGAGCATGGCCCCGCCGGCCGGCGGAAAGCCGCTGGTCCTGGTCGCCTCCCTCTACGCCCCCCTCCTCCAGGCCGCTTCGTCGCAGTCCGGGGTGCAGGTGGCACTGCAGGCGGAGGGGTCGGTGGCCGCGGCGCGCCAGCTGACGCTCGCCCCGGGCAGGTACAGCATGTTCCTCTCCGTCGACCCGTACGTCATCACCTCGCTGCTCTTCCCAAAGTACGCGACATGGTACGTCGCCGTGGCGCTGGACAGCATGGTCATCGCCTATTCCGCCTCGGCACCCCATGCGGCGGAGCTGAAGCTGCTCGGCCAGCAGATATCGTCGGACGACGCCGCGGGTGACTACGGCGGCGCGCTGAACGCCACCAGGGCGGCGCTCGGCATCGTCTTCTCCTCGAACGGGACGATCGGCACCAGCAACCCCAACACCGACCCGGAGGGGTACAGGGCGCTGATGGTGCTCCAGCTGGCCGGGATGCTCTTCCACGGCTCCGCCTCCCACTACACCGCGCTCCTCCAGGACGCCAACCTGACGGGCAGGGTGACCGAGGTGGACGCGGGGAGCCAGCTCTTCGGCTACGTGCAGAGCGGCCAGGTCGACTACGACCTCGCCGTCTACGAATCGGCCGCCCGCTCCGCCGGCCTGAGCTACATACCTCTGCCGCCGCAGCTGAGCCTCGGCGACCCGGCGTTCTATTCGTACTACTCTCAGGCCTCGGTCAGCATCGGCGCGGGGGGTAGCGCCTTCGTGGTCCGCGGCGCCCCCATACTGGTGTCGATAACCATACCGGCCGGCGCGCCGGACCAGGGCGCTGCTTCGCAGCTGCTGCTCTACCTGGTCTCCCCCCAGGGGCGGTCCCTGATGGACGGGATGGGGATAAGGCCGCTCGCCCCTGCCGTGCTGTACGGCAACGAGTCGGGCCTGCCGCCGCCCCTGTCCTACGTGTTGAACAGCACCCTGCTGCGGTACGGCGGGGAGCCATGACGGGCCCCCGGAAGGGGGACGCCGTCTTCCTCGTCCCCCTGGCCGTGCTGGTGCTGGTCCTCCTCGCCCCCATCGCCGTGATGCTCTTCCTGTCCGCGGGGCACGGGATGCTGGCCGCCTTCTTCGACGGCCGCTTTCTCGAATCGGTCGCGCTCACCGTGGCGGGCGCGACGGTGGCCTCCGCCCTGGCGGTGGTGCTGGGCACCCCCGCTTCGTACGCCATGGCCAGGGGGCTGGTGAAGGGCAGGGTCAGGCTCGTCTCCGAGGCGCTCCTCCTGTCCCCCATGACCGTGCCCCACGTCATAGCCGGGATAGCCATCCTGATCACCTTCGCCCCCATATCGCCACTGCATCCGCTGCTGGGAGGCGTCGACGTCTTCCAGACGTTCGCGGGGCTCACCCTGGCCTACTTCTTCGTGTCCGTCCCCATCTACGTCTCCGCCATCACCCAGAGTCTGGCGCAGTTGGACGGCAGGCTGGAGCTGGCCGCCCGGTCCCTCGGCGCCTCCCGCCCCAGGGTCTTCCTGCGCGTGGTGGTGCCCAACATCAGGAGCCCGATCGTCGAGTCCTTCATCCTCACCTGGGCCAGGGCGATGAGCGAGTTCGGGTCGATCCTCATCCTGGCGTACCTGGTGGTCTCCCCTCCGTTCTACTACGTCCAGCCCGCGCCCGTCTACGTGTGGAACGCCTACGAGGTGGGGGGGCTCTTCAGCGCCCTGAAGTACGCCGGCGCCCTCCTCCTGATATCGATAGCGACCCTGGTGGCCCTCGAATGGGTGAGGAGCAGGCGTTGAACCTCCGCCTCTCCTCCGTGACCAAGCGGCTGGGCGGCTTCCTGCTCGGCCCGGTCGATCTGGCGCTGGAGGGCGGGGAGTACGTCGCGGTGGTCGGCCCCAACGGGGCCGGCAAGACCACCCTGCTCTACCTGATATCCGGGTTCATGCAGCCGGACGCGGGGGACATATACATGGGCGGGCGCCGGGTGAACGGCTCCCCTCCCGAGGAGAGGAGGGCCGCGTTCGTCTTCTCCGAGCCCGTGCTCTTCCCCAACATGTCGGTGGCGGAGAACCTGGAGTTCGCGGCGAGGGGGAATCCGGGCCGCCTGCACGACGTGCGGCGCGCCCTGGGGATCGACAGGCTGGAAGGGCGCAGGGCCTGGGAACTGAGCACGGGGCAGGCCAGGCGCGTGGAGATGGCCAGGGCGCTCCTCTCCGAGCCCTCGTTCCTGCTGATGGACGAGCCCTATTCCGCCATAGACCCCTCCGACAGGGGGGCGGTGGCCGCATACATGAAGGGGTACGCCTCCGCCACGGGGACGGCGGTGTTGCTGACCACCCACCACATGGAGGACACGGAGCGGGCAGACCGCGTGCTCTCGATGGCCGGTGGGAGGCTCGAGGCCCCCCGACAACGCTTATGAGGGGAGCGCTGCCGGGCGGCTGGATGTGCCATCGGAGACGAAGGCGGTGATCGGGCGCGGCACCTGGATGGACAAGGTGGCCCACGACGTGCTCGTCAGGGAGAGGGGGCTGGGCCGCTCGCTGTCCATGGTCAGGGTGGAGAGCGGGCTGGGAGCCAGCGGCATCCCGCACGTCGGCAACCTTTCCGACTGCGTCAGGGCCTTCGGGATCAAGCTCGCGCTGGAGGTGCAGGGTGTAAGGAGCGAGCACATAGCGTTCACCGACGACATGGACGGGCTGAGGAAGGTGCCGGCGGGGCTGCCGGACAGCGTCGACCTGACGAAGTACATCGGCCATCCGGTCTCTAGGATCCCGGACCCGTTCTCCTGCCATGACAGCTATGGCGGGCACATGGGCTTCCTCCTCCTGGACGCCATGGACAAGCTGGGGGTCGAATACGTTCACGAAAGCGCGACGGAGAACTACAGGAGGAACAGGTTCGCCAGGCAGGTCCGGGCCATCCTGGCCAGGTCCGAGGAGATAGGGGCGAAGATAAGGGAGCTTACCGGTCAGGAGAAGTACGAAGAGGCATTGCCATTCTTCCCCATCTGTGCCGAGTGCGGCAGGATATACACCACGAAGGCCGTGTCATACGACGCGCGCACCGACGGCGTCGGCTACAGGTGCGAGGGGGCGGAGCTCAGGGGAAGGAGGCTCGAAGGGTGCGGGTACGAAGGGGAGGCGAAGGTCACCTCCGGCGAGGGTAAGATGAGCTGGAAGGTGGAGTTCGCCGCGAGGTGGAGCGCGCTGGACATAAGGTACGAGGCCTACGGCAAGGAGCTGGCCGACTCGGTCAGGATAAACGACTGGGTCTCCGACGAGATACTCGGCTTCCCGCATCCCTACCACGTGAAGTGGGAGCTGCTCCTGGACAGGTCGGGCAAGAAGATATCGAAGTCGGAGGGCGGTCTGGTCACCCCGCAGACCTGGTTCAGGTACGGCACGAAGGAGAGCCTGGTCCTCCTGATGTTCAAGAGGATAGTCGGCGCCCGCAAGGTCTCCATAGAGGAGATACCGAAGTACATGGACGAGTTCGACTGGCTCGAAGACGTCTACCATGGGAAGGCCAGGGTCGACTCCGAAGGCAAGCTCGTCAAGCTGAAGGGGCTGTACGAATACGTCACCTACCTGAAGCCCCCCGCCGCGCCTTCGCAGCACGTCCCCTTCAGGCTGCTCGCGGAGCTGGCGGGCGTCGCCCCGAAGGACGCCTGGCAGGACTACGTGGTGGCCAGGCTCAAGGCGTACAGGGCCATCTCGGAGCCGACGCCCGGGCTGCTCCTGAGGATAGAGATGGCCAGGAACTGGGCCACGACGGCGGGCGGCCGACCCGCGCCCGTGAAACTCACCGCCGAGCAGCGGGCCGCGGTGGATGACCTCGCGGGGAGGCTGGCGGCGGCCGACTCGGCCGACTACATACAGAACCAGATCTTCGAGGTCGGGCGGGCCCACGGCATGCAGCCGTCCGAGTTCTTCCGGCTGCTCTACGCCATCCTGCTCGGGTCGGAGAAGGGCCCCCGCCTCGGCCCCTACCTCTACGACATGGGGGTGGAGACGGCCGTGAAGGCGCTGTCTCGCAAGGGTTGACCGAAGCCATTTTATCGAGCGCCCCGCGGGATGATGGCCGATGATCTTCGGCGACAGGGACAAGCTCCTGCCTTCGTTCGTCCCGAGAGAGCTACCCTACAGGGAGGAGCAGGCGGCGGAGCTGCTCAGGTACTTCTCCAACGCCCTGGAGGACCCCGACGGCTCGTCGATAAAGTTCTACCAGATAATAGGGCCGGTGGGTTCGGGGAAGACTGTCACCGTGCTCAGGTTCGGCCAGCTCCTCGAATCCGCAGCCAGGAGGAAGGGGGTCGACGTCAGGCACGTGTACGTCAACCCCAGGCAGCACGGCAGCACCCGCCTGATGCTCTTCAGGTACATCGCGCAGAAGGTCGGGCCGTCCATCTTCTCGGCCAGCTACGCCGTCGAGGAGCTGATACTCGAGCTGCTCAGGTATCTGAACAGGGAGAAGAAGCACCTCATCCTCACCTTCGACGAGATGGACTTCTTCCTGGCCCAGTCCAAGGAGCAGCTCGTCTACAACCTGACCAGGCTGAACGAGGCGCTGCCCGGGGAGCACTGCGGCGTCCTCGGGGTGATCTTCACTGCCAGGAGCCGCGCCTACATGAAGAAGTTGGACCAGGCGGAGCTGAGCAGCCTCGGGGCCTACCACGTGGAGTTCTCTGGCTACTCCGCGGAGCAGGTCCACGCGATACTGGAGAAGAGGTGCTACGAGGCGTTCTCCCCCGGCGCCGTCGACGGGCGCACCCTGCGATACATAGCGGACGTGACGGCCTCCCCTCCCGCCGGCGGGGACATCAGGTTCGCCCTCTCCGTGCTGTACAACGCGGGGATGCTCGCCGAGAACAGGGGGACCGACAGGCTCTCCGTCGAGCACGTCAGGGAGGTGCTGGGGGTCCTGACGCCAGCCGTGACCGAGGAGGAGATATCGTACCTCCCCGACCAGGAAAAGCTGATCCTCCTGGCGCTGGCCAACGGACTGAAGCACTCCGGGTCCCCCTACCTGACGTTCGACGAGCTGGCCGCGCAGGCGAAGGCCGGCGGGCGCGGCGGGAGGGAGGTTCCGCTGCGGGATTTGGTCAAGGGGGTACAGGACCTGCAGGACAGGGGTATAGTCGAAGTCAGGAGCCTGACGGAGATAGGGATACCGAGCGTCCCCGCGGGGGCGCTGGAGAGGTTCCTGGACTACCTGATACCGAAGCTGACGGACGGGGGCGAATGAAGGATGGCCCGGGACCCGCCGGGGCCGGCCGAGCTGGAGGAGGCGCTCTGCAGCAAGGGGAGGCTCAGGATAATAAGGGAGCTGGCCGTTTCCCAGGACGGCCCCCTCTCGAAATACATGCTGGAAAGGAGGACGGGGATAAGGTCGTCGGACCTCAGGGCGGACCTGAACAAGCTCGTCAGGATCGGATGGGTCAGGGAGGCGAGCGGGAGCGGGAGGTTGACCAGGTACGTCCTCGACGTGGAGGACGAGGCGCTGGCCAAGACGCTGGCCTTCCTCCGTGGCGTGGGGTATCTCGACAGGCGCTAGTCGTGCAGGAACCTGCCTATCCAGTACTTCGCGGTCATGTAGCCCTGCCTCCTGGTGACCGCCACCGTCGAAAGCCCGGACGCGAGGGCGAAGGAGATGGCCAGCTGGATGAGGTTGTACGCCGCCGTGAAGAGCATCACCAGCACGAGGCCGGAGCCCCCGGACACGCCGGAGCCGATGAACTTGCCCAGGGTGGAATACGCGAAGGACAGGAACCCTGGGAAGAGGAACAGGAGGACGACCCAGTTGGCCGCGGTCATCACGGGGACCCTGAACAGAGACGAAACCGTGAACGAAAGGCCGGAGAAGCCACGGATGCCTCCCTTGGGGGCCAGCTTCGCGTACAACTTGCTGGCCAGCCATATGCCGAGGACGGTGCTCCCCGTCGCGAGCAGCCTGAGCACCGGCCCCACCGGCCTGAAGGGGCCTATCGCCTGAAGTATGGCCCAGTATTCGAACAGGGATATCGAGCCGCCGACCGGCCCGTAGAGGAAGGTGGCTATGAGGACGGGCACCTCCCCCAGGTCGAACGAGAGGTAGGGGAGGGGCGGGAAAGGCACGAACAGGTTGATCATCGTTATCACCACGGCCAGGGCGCCGAAGACGGCGCCGCCCGCCACCCTCTCCGCCCCGGATGCGTTCGAACTCATGGAGGAGGCGCGGTCGGGGGTCGATATATTAATATTTATTGTAAATACTCAAATAATAGTTAGAGGGACGGTCTTCCGTGCCAAACGTCCAAAAGGACCTGCGGTCCGCGTACCTTCCGTCCCTGGTCGAACTCCTGCTCCTGGGCGCCAAGAGCCGCCCCGTCTCCATCACAACCAAGGAGCTGGCCTCCCGGCTGGGCAAGTCCCAGCAGGCGGCGTCGAAGCACGTCCTCGAGCTGGAGAAGGAGGGCTACATCGAGCGCCAGCGCTCTGGGCGCAGCTTCGCCATCAGGCTGACCGACAGGGGGGCGAACTCCCTAGCCTCGTTCTACCTGATGCTCCGGAGCGTGATGGAAGAGGCCCCCGACATCTACGAGTTCCACGGGATAGTCTTCACCGGGATAGGCGAGGGCGGGTACTACATGGGTCTGAAGGGATACAGGGACCAGTTCAAGGAGAAGCTGAGCTTCTACCCCTACCCTGGCACCCTGAACCTCAAGCTCCAGTCGCCGGTGGAAAGGCAGCGGCTCCACGAGCTGATCCAGAGGCAGGGGATGAGGGTGGAGGGCTTCGCCGACGGCAAACGCACGTACGGCGGGCTCAAGTTCTTCAACGCGCTGGTGGAGGACGAAAGGGGGGCGGTGCTGGCGATAGACAGGACACACTACGACAACTCCGTGATGGAGATAATCTCCCCCGTGAAGCTGAGGGAGGCCCTGAACCTGCAGGACGGCTCCGTCGTGAACATAAAGGTCTTCATGTAGCGGCGCGCCTCCGGACCCAGGCCCTATCCCGCCCGGGTCCTGGACGTACGCCGGCCTCCACCTGCCCTCGTCGAACGGCTCCAGTGCGCCGGCGTCCTTCTTGGACGGCCTGCCATAAGCGGCATCCGCGTCGGCGACCTCGAATGCCAGGCAACCCCTGCCCCCGTCCCCTGTATCTCGGTCGTAAAGAGCAGCTTCATCTTCAACTCCTTCGTGCGGAACGCTGTGCAGCGTCCGAAGTCGGATGTGTGTATATGAATCTCGTCTCGAAGCTGGGGACGCCCGAGGAGCCGATAAGCCTTCCTGACGGGCTCTGTCCCCAAAAGGGGCCGACGGTCAGATAGGTTGCCACTACGCCTGTCCGATCTAATTTGACAGCTCGAACTCTTCCTCGGTCATGGCAAAATAATACATCGTCTTTCGCTTGTAGTATTCCCAGACTCTATCTGATGCATGCCCGATCCAATATACAACTTTGAGTCTCAGATAAGTCAGCCAATAGTATCGAAAAGTCAACAGAGACGTAAACACTCTGCTTCTTGAGCTTCGCCTTTCCAGCCACTCCACCAATGTGGGCATGGGAATCCTATCGTCCATGTCTTGGGAGATCCTGACAAGCATCGGTATTACATCAAACGAGATAGCAAGGTGTACATCGTTGACCCGCAAGAATACCATAAGTGCCAACATAGCCGTCCGTTTGTTGCCGTCGACGAATGGATGCCACTTGCAGATGGCCTCCACGAGTGCCATCGCCTTCGCAAGAAGCGTTCCGTAAGGTTCATGCCCAAAAACTACGGTTTGTGGTCTCTCCAGACAATTGAGAACATTTGACCTGCTGCTCCCCCTGGCATCCTGCGGTCTGAGCATTGTGGCATGAATATTGTGGAGTATCTCCTCGGTCAGGTAATTGGTCAAACTATAGTTCTGCTAGTCTGTCGAATATGACTCTGTAGGTCGTCCTTACGCTTTGGGCTTTGCGCTCGGCCTCCTTCTTCATTTCTTCCTCCGACCGAGCTTTCCGCTCTTTTATCTTGCGAAGACCCATACTTGGCAAGGTTATATGGACGGTTATCGTTGTGTCTAATTAACCTTTTTTACCCATCGACCGGCTCCATCAAGACAAGACATCCGAGCTCCTTGTCATGACATGTTCCTGTCTTGCCGTATGAGAGGAGAGGGCTCCTCTCACGTACGACAGACCTTTCATGCGTGAAAGGACCTGGCCGATGCTCCACGGGGCGTATTTTGTCGTAACAGCTTCACAAAGGCGTTGGAGCCGTACGTGGAGAGGAGCTCCGTGGCCATGTGGCAACGGCCGGCCCCGATATGCGACAGGTTCGATGTCGACAGGGGCATGGTGTCGTGCATATACGTGGACGAGACCATGGTGTACGTCAAGGAGATACGGGCTTGGGTGTGGGTGGCGTACGAGCCTGCGAAGAAGACATTCCTCGCCTTCAGGATCATAGAGGCAACACCATAGACGCGTATGCGTTCATCCAGGAACCGGTCAGGAGGTACGGGAGGAAGACGACATGGACGGACGACGCAGACCGGTACAAGGAGGCGTGCAGGCTGGAACGCCATATGTATCCTCAGGAGCGGAAGAACCTCAGAGATGAACCAGGCGTTCAAGGACGGGGCGGAACGCTTAGACGACCCGTGCTTCAGGGAAGGCTGCAAGAGAAGGCACGTCCACAAGATATCCGCGTTCAGGTTCCACTATGTCAGGGTCAACGAAGAGACGGGGAGGGCCCCCCTGCAGGCGGACGGCCTGCCGGAATATCAGGCTCATACAGGAGGTGATGGCCTGAACTTGATGGAGCCCATCGACCCGTGCCTCGCCTTGGCCACCCCCCCCGGGCGCGTGCTTCGAATCCAGACCCGATGGG
>JAKAPW010000099.1 GCA_021811935.1 archaeon
CTTGAAGAGCGTTCGTAGAACGACAACGACGCCTGCGAAAAGGACCGAAACGAAATCCTGGCCGGGCATCGAGGGGAGTTCGCTTTCCTTGCAGGCGGGAGGTTGCTCGGGACATTCGGGACGGCGGAGCAAGCCTGCACCGCGGTCATGAACTGCGTCGAAAAGCACGGGATAGTGACGCTGATGGGGTCTCCCAGGAAGACGGTCGAGCCGGGCCGGTCGGCGACGACCACCAGGTTACGTGACGGATGGAAAGGTCACTGCTTGAGTTCCTTGAACACGTAGGAGACGGCCTCCACCAGCCCCTGTCCTTGAGAAGCCTTGGTCACATGACCGGCGGCCTTCCTCGCCGCGTCGTCCGAGTTCCCCATCGCTATGCCGAAGCCGCAATGCTCGAACAGCGACACGTCGGTTTCGCTGTCGCCGAGGGCGACCGTTTCCTCCATCGCTATCCCCAGGCGCTTCAGGACCTCCCGGACGCCGAGCGCCTTCTCGACGTGCTCGTTGACCACGTGGTAGGCGTAGCCGCTGTCCAGCACCTTGACGGGCAGGCCGGAGGCGGCCAGCGAGGCCCTGACCTTGGCCACCTCGGGCACCCTCTCCAGCACCACTTCGCTGAAGCGCGGGAGGGTGGGCTTCGGCTTTATGCTGCCCAGATTCTTTTCAAGATATTCCCGCGCACGCAGGGGGTTGACGTTGTCGGCCAGCGTCCTTATCTCGCTGGCGCTGCCCTCCACGACGACCGCCCCGTTCTCCCCCACGGCGACCTTGCACAGGCCGAGGAACATGGAGAGGGAGTACAGCTCGTAGATGGACCTCCCGCTGGCCAGAATCACCCTGTAGCCCATCTTCTCCAGGTTCCTCAGGACAGAAGCGGCCTCGAGGTCGATGAGCGGGTAGCCGTCCGTGATGGTGCCGTCGACGTCCGTCACGAAGGCGCGCAGGTTCATCGCGACTGCTCCGCAAGGTGCGGCTATATGAACATGGACGCCGCGGGCTCTGGCGTCCGTGGTTCTCAGGCCGGATAGAGGGATTGACGATTCTTCGGCAAGCGGCACCGGCCGCGCGAGTGCGGAACCCAGTTTCAGACGGTGATGACGGTATTTTCGTCGGGCAAACGGAGTCCGTGCCTATCCATGCTCGGACCGGAAGCCGATGCCACCAGCTCCATCATTCTTGCGACGTTTTCGGGGACATTCACCTCGGAGACCGCGATATGGCTGCGCGCCCTTCTCACCAGATATTGGTGCGCAAATGACCGGGAGGCAAACTGGACGTCCTTGAAATCAATAGCGACCGTGTTCACACCAAGGTGCTCCACATAGTCGAAGAAACTGTCGGCATTCTGCCTCAGCATCAAGTTGGGGGCAACGGCCTCGGAAATGTGTATGCTTTTCACGGTCTTGCCCAAGGCGAAATACTTTCCACCGTCATTAAAGGAATTGCAAGAAGTGGTATATATCGATTTTCGGACAATTGCCTTTCACTCTCAGGCTGACCGGCGTTCCCTTGAGCCTGTCAGGCGGGAGCAATTTGCCAGTTTGCTCATAATGATTCCTGCAGTTGCAAAACAATAGGTAATCCTTCAGAAGAGCGGGATGGCTGGAGGGAACCATCTTATGCAAGACACAATTGGCCAAAGGGCCGCGGAAATGCCCTGGTTGCGGAGCAGCGGTTCTGAAGGGGCCGGGCGAACGGACGCACTCCTGCCCGAGAGGTTTCGTCATATCGTGGACAGGGACGCGACACGAGACATTCCGGCGACGGCCCCCTGCCGAGGAGCGGCCCCGCTTATGCGACGAAAGGAGACGGGCCGCCTCCGTGAAGCCGCCGGTTTAAATCGGTGGCGGTTCGCGTATCCGGCCATGGTGAGGGATTGCTGGAGCAGAGGCGGCTGCAGAGGCTGGGCCAGTCCACGCTGACTGTCTCGCTCCCCAAGGCGTGGGTGGAGCAGCTCAACCTGAAGAAGGGGGACGTCGTAGGCATAACGGCGGACGAACAGGGGCGGCTGGTCATACACCCGTCGCTCCAGATGCTCCCCGTCAGGAGCAGGTGCGTCATCAAGGCGGACGGGGTGGACGACGAGCTGCTGAGGAGGCTGGTGCTGGGGGCCTACATCGTTGGGCACGAGACCATCGAAATCCGGTCGGACGGCGCGCTGACCGCTTCGCAGATGGAGCTCGCCAGGAGGACGGTGAACGACCTGATAGGGGTGGGGATGGTGGAGCAGGGCGAGAAGAGGATACTCATCCAGAGCTTCCTGGACCCGTCCAAGTTCCCGATAGACGGGCTGATGATGAGGCTGCACCTGATAGTGGAGTCGATGCTCGACCTGGCCGTCCGGGCGCTGGTGGAGCGGAGGAGCGAGCTGGCAAAGCAGGTCGTGGACATGGACGCGGAGGCGGACAAGGTGTACTTCCTCGCCACCAGGCAGCTGCTGCAGGCGGTGGAGGACAAGGCGCTGGCGGAGAGGGTGGGCGTGGCGGACACGAGGAACATCATCGGGGACAGGATGGTGGTCAAGGTGCTGGAGGAGGTGGGCGACTACGCGCAGGTGATAGCCGGGAGCGCGGCCAGGATCAACCAGCTCGGCTACGACGACAGGGCGACGGGCGAAGCCATAGCGGGCCTGAGGGAGCAGGCAAGGAAGACGGCGTCGCTGGCGATGCTCTCCCTGTCCAAGGGGGACCCCGAATCCGCCAACTCGGCGATAGCGGAGTACGGCAGGCTGGCCGAGATGGAGAGGCGGACGGAGGCGGAGCTGAACGAGAGGCTTACGCCGTCGTCAGCGGCTGTGGCGATGGAGCTGAAGTCGGTGACCCAGAGCATCAGGCAGATCGGCAGGTACTACATGATATCGGCGGAGACGATGATCAACAGGGCGGTGGAGAGGTCGACCGGGGCGGTCTCCGTAGTGAAGGGGAGCGAATCGGAGTTTATACAGTATATGCAGACATCGTAGTCAATACATATCGTATATATAAGATGCCGGCGCAGTACGGGCCGGTGATATGATTGGCGACGCAACAGATAGTGGTGGACTCCAGGCAGCTTCAGAAGGAACTGTATGATGCCAAGGAGCAGATACGCTTCGACCGGACGGCCATGTACGCGCTCACCGCTTACGCGGGGGCGCTGAGCGTGTTCCTCCTGGTCATGTTCCTCGAGTTCACGCTCGGACTGCTGTAGACGGCCGGGGACGCCCTGCGGGCTGCGGATTACGAAGGGCCGCATTCAGGACCTTGCGATCTGCGCCCCGCAGGACCCGCAGAACAGGGCCCC
>JAKAPW010000035.1 GCA_021811935.1 archaeon
TCCTTCAAGCCGAGCAGGGACCCGGAGTTCAACGAGAGGGTGAGGGACGTCGTCGGTCTCTACATGGACCCGCCGGAGAAGGCGATAGTCGTCTGCGTCGACGAGAAGAGCGGGATACAGGCGCTCGACAGGAGCCAGACCGTCCTGCCTCTCCGCCCGGCTGCTTCGAGGTCCTACGATTACAAGCGCAACGGCAGGATAGGCCTCTTCGCCGCGCTGAACATACTCGACGGGACCGTCGTCACGCAGCTCCACAGGAGGCACCGCCACCAGGAGTTCATCATCTTCCTCCGAGAGATAGATGAGAAGGTCCCGAAGGAGCTGGACGTCCACATGGTCCTGGACAACCTGAAGACCCATACCACCCCCGACGTGAACAGGTGGTTCGAGAGGCACCCCCGGTTCAAGCTGCACTTTGTGCCCACCGACGCGTCGTGGCTGAACATGGTCGAGTCGTGGTTCGGCCAGCTCACGGAGAAGCAGATACGCAGGAACTCCTTCCCGCACGAGAGAGCGCTCATCAGGGCGATCAGGGAGTTCGTCGATGAGTATCAGAAGAGCCCGCGTCCGTTCGTCTGGACTGCGGACGCAGACGAGATGCTGAGGAAAATAGCCAAGCTCAGACAGCTACAGACGACGCGAACGTAAGGATAATTCCCCATCCGTTAGTTACAGGGTACTACCTATTCTGAATTCGTTGTTTAGTATGTCCCGCAAACACGGTAATCCGAGGGTACGGAAAAAGGACTTGGCACCAAAAGGTGACGGGCCCGGTGGGATTTGAACCCACGGTCTTCAGCTCCGCAGGCTGACGCCTTGATCCATACTTGGCCACGGGCCCGGTTCAAGCGCCGGACGGACTCCTTATTACCGTTTGCACGGGCAGGGCCCGCGCCCTCCGGGCTGGCGCGCAGGCGCGGCAATATTAAATCCTGAAGCCGCTCTCCACGGGTGAGAGCGGCGATGCTGACAGACATAGCGATGGGGATGATCGTGATAGGCTTCGCCATCCTCCTCCTTGGCCTCCTGCTCGGCCCGCGCCGGCAGGGCGAGAAGAGGGTGCAGGGCGGGGCGGTGGTGATGATAGGGCCGCTGCCAATCGTCTTCGGTTCGGACAGGAGGTGGGCGCTGGCCATGATGCTCATAGCCCTCCTGATAGTCCTGGTGTGGATGATAACAGCGGTGGCGTAGATGAAGGGGAACTCGTGGCTCGCGTCCGTCCTTCCCGTCGTGGGCACCGTCCTGATACTCGCAGGGGTGGTCGTGCTGCTCTTCTCGGCCGGCCCGTCGCAGGGGTCGGTCGGCGGGGTCGTATTCATAGGCCCCTTCCCCATAGTCTTCGGCTCCGGGCCGGGCTATCCCGTCCTGGTGGCGGTGGCCCTTGCCATAGTGGCCCTCATGTACCTCTGGGCGCGACTCGCCCGGACACCGCGCGAAGAGACGGCCTGAGCCCAGGGGCCGCATCCGAAAGGATTCTTATAGCGCGGGCACGCGCGGTCACCACGGCGGCAATGAAGAATCAGAGTTACACCGGAATCCGGATGAAGGAAAAGGCATTAATCTGAGTCGCCTTTATGCATCGTTCGTGCAGGAGGTGGCCCTGTTCCCGCTCTTGGAATGGTTCGCGGCGACGTTCATGCTCGCGGTGCTGGTGGCCATCCTTTACAGGCTGCAGGGGCGCGGCAGCGGCAGGCACGTAGACCCGTCGGTCGCCACCGGCTACTTCGTCTCCATGTACGACCCCGAAGCCGAAAGGAACCTGTCTTACGCGGGGGAGATGCTGAGGTCGGACAGGCTGAAGGAGAGCGTGGAGCATTCGTACAGGGCAGCCGAATCCATCCTGACGACCGCCTGCGGCAAGCTGGGCGTGGAGACTTCGCACACGGCGCTGGCCGAGATGGTCAAAAGGCTCGAAGCCGCAGGCGTGATGAACCTGGACACGGAATGGGTGGACTACCTTGAGAAGACCAGGCAATACGCGACCATGCCGCTCAATTCGTCGCTGGCCGGCAGGGCCTTCGGCGCGGCGTCGAAGATCGTGCTGCACATGCAGCACGCCCCGGTGAAGGTGCAGACCGGCGATGAAGGCAGGGCGGTTTGAGCCGAGGGCCGTCCATCCGTTCAAGCCGGGGATCAGGGTCCTGGGCGTAGCGGAGTCGTTCGACCCCCGGAGGGACAGGAGGTCCGTCCTCGCGGGGGTGGTGATGAGGAGGGACCTGGTGGTCGACGGGGTTGGGCTGGGGAGCGCCAGGCTCGGCGGCTATGATGCGACCGAATCGATCGTGCGGCTGTACAGGTCGTTCGGGCGGAGGGACATCAACGTCGTGATGCTCTCGGGGGCCGTGATAAGCCAGTACAACATAGTGGACGTCGAGAAGGTGGCTTCGGGGACGGGGAGGCCCGTGATCTGCCTGACGTACAGGGAGTCGCGCGGGCTGGAGGAGGCGCTGCGGAGGAGGTTCCCGGACGACTTCGCAAGGAAGGTCGAGGCGTACGGGAAGCTGGGCGGGAGGTCGGAGCTCACGCTGAAGACGGGCAAGAGGCTCTTCGCCAGGCTCGTTTCGCTTTCGGAGGCCGACGCGCAGAGGGTCCTGGACGGGTACGTCCTTCAGGGCAGGTACCCGGAGCCGGTCAGGGTGGCCATGATGGTCGCCTCCGCCGCTAGGAGGGCCGGGGGCGGTAGACCAGGTCCAGCACGACCTCTTCGGTCCTCGGCGCCACCTCCAGCACGCTCTTCGCGCCAGCCAGCTCGAAGCAATCGAACCTCTCCCTGACCCGCCTCCATGCGGCTTCGGCCGGCCCGGGGCCGCCGGCCCGTTCGTAGTAGTGGACCGTCCCGCCCGGGCGCATGGCCCCGGAGGCGCACTCCAGGAAGTCGAAGGCCCCCTCCGGCAGGGACATGACCGCCCTGTCCGCCTTCGGGATGGTGGCGGCGTGCTCCCTGCAGTCGCCCAGCAGGGGGACGACGGAGCCGGTCACCTTGTTCAGCCTTGCGTTCTCCTGCATCAGCCGGTACGCCGCCTCGTTTATCTCGCTGCTGTAGACGGTGACCCCCCCGACCTTCTTCGCCATCACCACGGAGAACGTCCCGACCCCGGCGAACATGTTGAAGACCTTCTCCCCCTCCCTCACCAGGGAGGCGACCCTGGCCCTCTCCGTGGAGAGCCTGGGGGAGAAGTACGCCTCCCTTATGTCCACGTGGAACCGGCAGCCGTGCTCCGTGTAGACCGTGTCCGACCTCTCCTCCCCGGCCACGTGCTCCACCTGCCTGATCCTGTACTCTCCTTCCACAGGGCCGACCTGGTTCCAGACGGAGCGGACGTTCTTTACCCGCCGCATCAGCCTTTCGCCGACCAGCCTCTTCCTGGCCGCGTCGAGGCCGCGTATCTTCACCACGGCGATGTCGCCTATGGTGTCGAAGCCGCCGGCCAGCCTGTCGGCCTCCTCCGCGGACAGCAGGTCCGAGGCCACGTCCTTCAGCAGCTTCATCGCGCTTCTTCCCGCGTCAGGTAGTAATAGGAGCCCGCCGCCTTCTGCTCCCTGTCCAGCCTGCTCTCCGGCTTGTTCACCCTTGGCCTGCCCGTGTTCATGTCGCGCCTGTAGGTGATGCCTATGTCCGAGAGGAAGAGGTTCATCCCCTCCTCCTTCCGCTTGGGCCCGGACGCGCGCCCTTCCCTCCCCGGCTCGCCCGTGAATATGACCAGGGAGTCGGAGGTTATGTCGACCAGCATTATGTCGTGGTCTATCACTATGGCAGACCTGCCCTTCCCCTTCACGAACCGCTGTATGGCCTTCGCCATGGCTATCCTGTCCTCTATGTCCGTGAAGGCCGACGGCTCGTCCAGGGCGTAGACCTCCACGTCTTTCAGCAGGGAGACCGCGACGGCCACCTTCTGCAGCTCGCCGCCGCTCAGCTCCTTGACCTTCTTCTCCAGCAGCCTGTCGACGGTCAGCGGCTTCAGCAGCTGCTGCATGTTGTACCCGTCCGACCAGGCCATACCCACCGAGGCGATCAGCAGCTCCTGGACCGTCCCCTCGAAGTCCGTCGTAAGGTACTGGGGCT
This sequence comes from archaeon, assembly GCA_021811935.1. Lineage (GTDB taxonomy): Archaea > Thermoproteota > Nitrososphaeria > Conexivisphaerales > DTJL01 > JAKAPW01. The sequence continues at coordinate 4,064 of JAKAPW010000035.1, forward strand.
TGTAGGATATCTTGGCCTTGGTCTTCACCTCGCCGCCGTCGGGCTCTTCCTGGGAGGCTATCATCTTCAGGAAGGTCGTCTTGCCCAGGGCGTTCGCCCCCAGCACGCCCACCACCTGCCCCTGCCTGATGACGCCTCCGTCGGTCTGGAGCCTGAAGCCGCCCAGCGACTTCTTCATCTTGGTGTATTCCAGGACGGCGGGGGAGTCCGGCTGCTCCGACTGCGAGGAATAGACGTCGAAGGTGACCGGGGCGTCCCTGAACCTGACGTTCTCCTCCGCCAGGAAGCCTTCGAGGAGGGAGTTTATCCCCTCGGACGTGGTCAGGATGTCGGAGACTATCCCGTAGACGGCCGGCTCGCCGTATATTATGTGGACGTAGTCTGTCACGTAGTCGAGGAAGGTCAGGTCGTGCTCCACGAGTATGACGTGCTTCCCGCCGTCGGCCAGCCTCCTGATCACCTTGGAGACCTGCATCCTCTGGTAGACGTCGTTGAAGCTGCTGGGCTCGTCGAAGAAGTATATGTCGGCGTCCCTCTCCGCCGCGACGGCCACCGCCAGCCTCTGCAGCTCGCCGCCGCTCAGCTCGGAAGGGAGCTTGTCGAGCGACGCCTTCAGCCCGAGGTCCGCGGCCAGCCCTGCCGAGGTGCCGAGCTCGTCGTACTTGTCCAGGAGCTCGCCGACGGGCTTCTGCCACGCCTTCGGTATCATGTATATGGCCTGCGGCTTCACCGAGCTCTTCAGGTTCCCCTGGCTCACGCGCTCGAAGTGGGCCCTGAGCTCCGTCCCCTGGAAGGCGTTCAGTATCTCGTCCCACGAAGGAGGCGCCTCGACGTTCCCCAGGTTTGGCGCGAAGCCGCCGGAGAGTATGCCTATCGAAGTGGACTTGCCGACCCCGTTCTTCCCCACCAGCCCGACCACCTTCCCCTTCTTCGGGACCGGGAGCCTGTACAGCCTGAAGGTGTTCAGGCCGTACTGGTGCACCTTCTCCGAGCCGAGCTCCTGGGCGAGGTTGACTATGCTTATCGCGTCGAACGGGCACTTCTTGACGCAGATGGCGCAGCCGATGCAGGTGGTCTCGTTTATCACGGGGAAGCCGTCCTCCCCGAACTCTATCACGCTCTCCCCCATCATCTGGGGCGGGCAGAAGCGCTGGCACTCGTGCTGGCACTTCTTGAAGTTGCATGTCTCCCTGTCAAGGACAGCCACCCTATGTTCCATAGGCAAGACCTCCGCGGAACCGTCATAACGAGCCGTCAGGGGCCGGGACGGGTGGCAACTCGACCTGTTCGTCCAACGGTGGGGATAAATACGTTGTGGAACAGCCCGCGCAAGGTGTCATTCGGTGCCGGGCTGCGCCGGGAGGCCTCCCTTCAGGAAGGCGATGACCATCCCGTTCTCGGGTGCGGCCTCGTCATGAACGCCGACGGGAAGGCGTCTGTGGCGGTGGCCGCCAAACCCCTGATGTAGCGGATGGGTTTTCTCTGGCCTCCAGATTTCCGGCAGGAGAGTCCCCGTAAGCGGGCTCCTGCGACCGTCCCCGATGCACCAGGGCCAGACGGCGGTGCCATCGCTGGCCCTGGGAAGGGGAAAGCCCGCGGGCCGTGGGTAGCTTACATGAACGAAGCGAGCTTCCTCTGGGTCATGGCCTGCTTCAGCAGATGGCTGCTGGACCTCCAGAAGGTCTCGCCCGCGGCCATCTTCGAAAGGGCGTAGGAGACGGCCTCCCCCATGTCGTCGAACAGGACGGGCTCCGACCTCAGGGCCGCCCTGATGGCCTCCCTTACGTTCCAGACGCCGAGCGGGAGCAGCTGGCCGGGGTATATCTCCCTCAGCGCTATGACCGTCGCCTGCCTCCTCAGCCGCTCCAAGTACTCCGCGACGGCCAGCCTGACGGAGTAGTAGCACCCGCCGGGGGCGGCGTACGTCTTCCTCCCCCTGAAGCCCTCGTGGTCCCCTATGCTGTGGACGCTGCTCGACGCCTGGTTGAACAGCGTCCTGGGGAACCAGGCCTCTATCCATTCGTAGCTGAAGGCGCCGGGGGCGAAGAGCAGGACGTACCTGCTCCCGAGGTAGTCGTGGACGAAGACGTGGTGGAGGTCGATGCTGGGCATCGCCTTCACCCTCTCCAGCAGCGCCCTGGAGAGCGTGTCGTCCACCGCCGTTATGCTCCAGCGGGTCGGGACCAGCTTCCTCTTCGTCCCCATCATGCCCAGGCTGAGCACCCTCTGGATGGAGTTCACCGTCAGCCCTTCCGAATACAGGCGCGCCATCCCCTCCGTGGCCTTCATGTCCCTGTCGTAGTAGACGCGCTCCAGCCTCCTGTCCGACCTCCCGGCGCCCAGCCTGTACCTCTCCAGGGCGGCCGAGGGGCCGAAGGGAGGGGAGCTGTCGTCTATGAACGGCCCGCCCCTCGGTGGCCTGGAGAAGCTCAGCTCCGAACGGACGGGCGACACGGACAGGAAGGACGTCTGGAGGTCGTAGAGCAGGCCCTTCGGGTCCAGCGCGTCGGACACGGCCACGGACCGGGTGGCCCTGACTAGCGACATCCTGTACCGGACTATGTCGCTGAAGCCGAGGCCGGCCCAGAGCTCCGGCTCGTCGTACCTCAGCGTGTCCCCGCTGGCGGGAGGGACCAGCGGGCCGAAGGTCACCTTTGGATACCCGAAGCGCCCGACGAAGGCGGAGGGGGGCGAATCGCCCTGCATCTCCCTGGACACGGGGGCGTGGGCGCCGGCATACGCAGACGCCTTCATCAGGATGGGACAGGCGGGCCTCCCGCAGAGCAGCCTGGCGAACCTGCACTTCAGGCAGAGCTCCGGGCCGCGGATCTTCACGATGGGGGGAAGGTCGTCGGCCATCCCTTCGGGGAGCTGCGGGAGGAGCATCCTTCTGACCATCCTCGCGGGGGTATTATTTAAGCCGCCGCCAAACAATAAAAGTATGCTGCGGGGACCATCATGTTATGCGCTCCACCGCACAGAAGCTTTTCTCCGCGCTCTCCAGCCCGCAGAGGCTCGGGATAATACACCTGATACTGGAGTCCGACAGGCCCATACACGTCAAGGGGATATCCAGGGAGCTCCGCATGGACTACGCCGTCACGCACAGGCACGTCGAGCGGCTGAAGGAGTGCGGCATCCTGTCGGTCCACGAGGTCGGGCGTTCCAGGGTGCCCTACGTCGCCGACAGGGCCAAGCTGCAGGCGCTCCTGGCCGCCGCGGACGACCTTTGTATGTCTTCGACGACATAATAATGTTATATAGTGGTCGTTCTGTTATGCGCGGCCTGGAGCTCTGTGATGACCACCACCCAGATTAACAGGAGGCCGGACACGGCGAGGGTCGCGCTGGCCGCCACGCTGGCCGCGCTGGCCAGCCTGATCTCCATATCCGGGCTCAGCGTCCCGTTCCCGCTGATGCCCTTCCTGAGGTTCGACGCCGCGGAGATACCTGACGCGCTGGCCTTCCTGCTCCTGGGGCCGACGGGGGGGCTGGCGGTCACGACCATCCACTGGATGACGCTGAACCTGTCGGCCAGCTTCGACCCGGTCGTGGGTCCGACGATGAAGTTCATGGCCGTCTTCGCCACGCTGCTCGGGATGTACGTCGGGACGCTCTTCCTGGGCAGGGGGAGCTCCGACAGGCGGTCCTTCCTGTCCCTCCTGGTGTGGGGGACGGCGCTGAGGTTCTTGATAATGCTGCCCGTCACCTTCGCGCTCTACTACCTCGTCTTCCCGGCCACGTACCTCACCTTCGCGGCCAAGGCGCTGGCCGCCGCGGGGATAATGGTGAGCGGCCAGCTCGCGACGGCCATAGCCGTGACGCTCGCCACCGCGCTGTTCAACGTGATGCACGCGGTGATCACAATAAGCGCGTCATGGGGTCTGTACAGGACGGCAGGCAGGATGAAGGTGATAAGGCCCGCGCTGGACTGGTTCGGGCAGCGGCTGGGGCGCGTCGAAGCGGGCTGACCGGCGCCACCAAAATGCCGCAAGCGCGCTCCCTTCGGGGGCGGGAAGAATTGCGGCGCGCGTGCTTGAATTCGCGACGGCCTTTGTTGTCAGGACCGGGAGAGCGTGGACAGGGCCATCCTCCCTCGGACCGAGGCGACGGGACGTAGGAGGCAGACGTCGCGATCGAGGACCTCTCCAGGTTCAAGCCGAAGGGACGGGCGTTCAACAGGAAGGCGATGACCATCCCGTTCTCGGGTGCGGCCTCGTCATGAACGCCGACAGGAAGGCGTCTGTGGCGGTGGCCGCCAAGCCCCTGATGGAGCGGATGGGTTTTCTCTAGCCTCCAGATTTCCGGCAGGAGAGTCCCCGTAAGCGGGCTCCTGCTGGCCCTGGGAAGGGGAAAGCCCGCGGGCCGTGGGTAGCTTACTCGTATCTGAGCGCCTTGGCGGGCTCCATCCTCGAGGCCCTCCAGGCCGGGTAGAGCCCCGCCACCATGCTGACCAGCACCGCGACGCTGATCGCTGTCAGCATTATTTCGGGCGTTATGATGGGGGTGTACGAAATGGAGAAGCCGCCCCCGCGCGGGCCGAAGCCGGAGGAGCCTCCCGCGGGACGGTTCGAGGAGAAGCCGGAGAGCAGGAGCGGTATCAGGTAGGACATCCCTCCCCCCACGGCGAGCCCCGTGACCCCGCCTATGACGCCTATCAGGGCGGCCTGCGAGAGGAAGATGAGCAGGATGCTGCCGTCTCCGAAGCCTATCGCCTTCAGTATGCCTATCTCCCTGGTCCTCTCGAGGACGGTGACGAACATTATGTTCGTTATCCCTATCGCGGCCACCGTGAGCGATATCCCGGCTATGGCGGCCAGGAGGAGCCCTATCTGCCCCGTGATGGAGGAGACAGTTCGGGTGATCTGCTGGATGGTGGTGACCTGGACGCTGTTGCCGTATATGTTGGAGATCATCTGGTCGACCGTGGAGACGTCCTGGACGCTGGACGTCTTCACCAGCAGCATGCTGTAGTCCGTCCTGCCCAGCAGCTGCTTGGCGGCGTCCAGCGAGAGGAATATCGAGGTGTCCACCGGGATTAGGGGGGACGAGCCGTAGTACTGCAGTATGCCGGAGACGGACAGGGTCATAACCCTGGTGGAGGAGCCCACCTGCTGCTGGAGGGTTATCGGATGGCCGGTCAGTATCGACTGGCGCTGCGTCCCCGGCTGGGGGAAGGCCAGGCCGTTCCCCACCAGGGCGAGGGGCGACACGCTGTCGGGGTAGGCCGACCCCTCGTAGAGGTTGACGCCCCCCAGGAGCGTCAGGAGGCCCTGGTCGCTGACGCCTATTATGCTCACGGGGGTGGTCTGCCCGGCCGTCAGCAGGGTGGCCCTCGACGTTATTATCGGCACGACAGCCAGCACCCCGGGAAGCCCCGAAAGCCTCGCCACGTCGGCGTCGGTCAACCTGGTCGACTGGGCGGGGCTCACCAGGACGGAGGTGGGGCCGAGGGACTGCAGCGAACTGTTTATGCTGACCTCGATGCCCGTGGTCTGGGAGACGAGCGCTATTATGGAGGCGACGCCGATCATCACCATCGCTATCGTGAGGACGGCGCGCATCTTCCTTTCCGTCAGCCCCTTCAGGCCGAACCAGAAGGCGTCTGACAGCCTCATCCCTCGGGTCTGCGCCTCCTCCGCCCTATGCCGTAGCCCAGCAGGAGGAAGACGACGGACAGGACCACCGCCAGGAGGCCCGTGCGCAGGATGGCGTCCGCGGCCGGGCTGGAAGACGCGTTCCCGCCAGGCGCCTGGGCGGGAGGCGGAGACACGCTCACGGGCAGATATATGGTGACCGACGTGTTCTGGCGCAGGTTGTTCATGTAGGTCAGCTGGACGGGGACGGCGTACTGGCCGGCGGCCGTGCCGTTCTTGACGTAGTAGGCTATGGTGACGGGCGTCGGCGTGCCCGCCTGCATGTCGCCTATGAAGACCGACGAGGACGAGAAGAGGCCGAACTGATCGGTAGGGGCGGAGACGGCAGTCACGGAGTACGCCGGGGACGTGCCCGTGTCGGTGAGCGTGATGCTTATCGAAAATATCTGGCCGACCGCTGGCGAAGCGGGCGCCGTGGCCACGTTGGAGGTGGAGAAGTGGACCAGGCCGCGGCAGAGGAAGCCGATGTACCCCGTGTCCTGGCGCGCCACGCCCAGGGGGTCATAGTACGACGCGCTGACCTGGAGGCTGGCCGAGGACGGCCCGCCGGGAGGCTCGTACACCTGGGTCAGGACCGTTTCGTTCTGCCCTGCCCCGAGGACGGGCACGGCGACCGTCTGCGGCCCCAGCCAGGTCAGCGTCGGCGAAGCGGGGAAGGAGAAGGAGACGGAGACCGTGTTTATCGGGTACGGCGCCTGGTTCTGTATCTGAACCGTCAGGTTGTTGACTTCGCCTATGGTGAGCGTCGAGGGGAGGACCCTGACAGCGACGGCGGAGCTGCCGGACCAGGCCGTCTGGTAGACGAAGAAGTTCAACGTCCTCTGCTGCGAGACGCCGTTGTACGTGACCTGCACGGTCAGGTAGGTGGGGGAGGGGGCCGAGGACGACACGTACAGGGTGAGGGCGGCGCTCGCGTTCTGCCCGCTGTCGACGTCTCCCATGTAGAAGACGCCGTCGCTGTTGACGAGCGACACGTACGGCGACGGGCTGACCGCGAGGACGACCCCCTGCAGCGTGTCCGCCCCCGTGTTGTTGAAGGTCAGGGTGAGGTTGTTCATCTCCCCCGCGCCGAGCGAGGCGGTGGACGAAAGGAGGCTGAAGGCGTACGCCGGCGTGGTCGCGGCCGCGGCCCCCGGTGCGGCCAGGGCGGCGGCGAACAGGGCGACCGCAAGGCAGGCGACCAGGCGCCTCAACTCAGCTGGCCCCCCCTTCCGGCGCGGTGTTCGCCTCCTCCCTTTCTATGAGGCCGTCCCTGAGGCTGATCACCCTGTCGCAGTACTTCGTTATCTCCATGTTGTGCGTGACCATCACCGTCGTGACCTTCCTCTTCACAGTTTCGCGGCGCAGTATCGAGGTCACGGTGCCGGCCGACTTCGAATCGAGGTTCCCCGTGGGCTCGTCGGCCAGGATGAGGCTCGGCTGGTTGACCAGCGCCCTGGCTATGGCGACCCTCTGCTGCTCGCCTCCGCTCAGCTCGCCGGGCCTGTTCCCGAACCTTCCCCCAAGCCCGAGCTCGTCCAGCAGCAGCCTCGCCCTCTTCCTCCTTTCGGCGGGCTGGACGCCGCAGGCCACGAGGGGGAGCTGGACGTTCTCCTCGGCGGTGAGGCCAGGGACGAGGTTGTATGACTGGAAGACGAAGCCCAGCTTCCGGTTCCTGAACTCGGCCAGCCTCCTTCCGCCGAGCTTCGACACGGGCATGTCGTCTATGAAGACCTCGCCCGAGTCGGGCCTGGCCAGCGTCCCCAGGAGGAGGAGCAGCGTGGTCTTGCCGCTGCCGGAAGGGCCGGCTATCGCGGCGAATTCGCCCTTCTTCAGCGAGAAGTTCACCCCGCCCAGGGCGGGGTACTTCACCGAGCCGATGACGTACGTCTTGGACAGGTTCTCCGCCCTCACCGACTCCGCTGGCCCGCCTACCTCCAACTCGCTCCCTCCACAGGATGCAGTGCGCGACCGTGCTTTAACGTTAGCCATCCCTCCTAGCGGGTCAGGTACCTCCAGGACAGGACTACACCTATGGCGGAGAAGACGACGGCGAACCCTGCCAGGAAGGAGAAATCGAAGGCCAGTGTGTTGAGCCCGGGAGCGCCGAGGAGGAGCTGCCTGCCTATGTCCGTGCCGTAGCTGATCGGGTTGAGCCGGACCACGTACTGGAGGGCGGCAGGCATGAATTTCGCGGGGAAGAGCGCGTTGCTGGCGAACAGGAGCGGGAGGTTCAGGAGGTTCATTATGGCCATCTGGGTCTGCCAGTCGCTCGATCTCAGCGCCAGCATGACGAAGATGGAGGAGAGGCCGAGCGTCATGAGGAAGAGGGCTGCGAACGTCCCCGCGATGCCGACCACGGAGAAATGGGAGGTGTCCATGTCCATCAGCACGGCGATCACGAGCACTATGGCCGCCTGCGCCAGCGACCTGACGACGCTGGAGAAGACCTTGGCCATTATTATGGCCCCCCTTGACACTGGCGTGCTGAGCACCTTGTCCAGGAAGCCGAACCGCCTGTCCCACACCACGGACATGCCGCTGAACATGGCCGTGAAGAGGACTATGAAGGAGAGCATCCCCACGGCGAGGAAGGAGAAGTAGTTCGAGACGCCGAACACGTTGAGCATGAACTGGCTGGATAGGGAGGCGACCTCCGAAGGGGGGACCCCCGGGATGCTTATCCCCTTCGCGAAGAGCGTGCCGAAGTTCATCCCCGTCCCGTAGAGCGTGAGCCAGATCACCGGCTGTATGAGCGAAAAGAAGAGCAGCATGGGGACCTTGTACCACTTCTTCAGCTCCCTGTTGGTCAGCGCCCAGAGGCCGTGCACCGGACTGGTGCTCGCATGCTCCTCCGCCGCCGGTTCCGCCCGGACGGCGACCAATTCTTCCTGTTGCATGCGCCTCAACTCCTCGCCATCCGCATCATCCTGCGCTGCGCCATGGCGTCCACCTTGCCTGTGTCCTCGTCCCTGAGAGACCGGCCGGTGTATTCCAGATAGACTTCGTCCAGCGAGGGCTTCGTAAGGGAGATGGTGTTGACGTGGTAGCCGTTCGTCCGGAGGGCGTCCATGACCTGCGGAGCAGCCTCCTCGCCCACCTCTGCCTTGACCCTGTAGTCGGAGGGCGATGTCCTCTTGACCTCCCTCACCTGTCCGACCTTCCGGAGAATGTCCGACGCGTCGCCGTCCGCTTCCTTCAGCCCCACCTGTATTATGTCCCCCCCGACGGAGGCCTTGAGCTCCCTCGGAGAGCCCATGGCGACTATCTTTCCGTGGTCGATTATGGCTATCCTGTCGCACAGGCTGTCGGCTTCTTCCAGGTAATGGGTAGTCATGAGCAGCGTCATCCCGTACTCCTTCTTCAGCTTCCTGATGTAGCTCCAGACGGCCGCGCGGGTCTGGACGTCCAGGCCGAGGGTGGGCTCGTCCAGGAAGAGGAGGCTGGGCCTGTTTATCAGCCCGCAGGCCAGCTCGAGCCTCCTCCTCATCCCGCCCGAGTACGTGCTCACCTTCCTGTTCCCTGCTTCGTCCAGGTCGACGAGCCGAAGCAGTTCGCGCGCCCTCGGGGAGGATATCCTGCGGGGTATGCCATAAAGGTCGGCTATCAGCGTTATGTTCTCCAGCCCCGACATGTCCTCGTCGGTGGTGTACTCCTGCGGGACCACGCCGACCACGCGCCGGACTTCGCGCGCGTCCTTCCGTATGTCCCTGCCGCACACCGACGCCGTGCCGGAAGAGGGCCTCAGGAGAGTGGTCATCATCTTTATCGTGGTCGTCTTTCCAGCCCCGTTGGGCCCAAGAAGGCCGAATACCTCCCCCGCCCCTATTTCGAAGGTGACGCCGTCCACGGCGAACGACTTTCCGTCGAACGACTTGGAGAGGGCCCTCACCTGGACCAGCGCGGCGACCTCCGTCATGTATGACCGCTCCCCTGAAGGACCTCTCCTTCGGGCCCCGCCGCGGCGCCTTGCTTCAGGACGGACCTGGCCCACTCCAGCTGCATCTCGAGGTTGAGTATGTATTCCTGCAGGATATACCTGACCTCGGTGCCGTCCATCTGGTCCGAACGACTCCGGAACAGCTCTCTGGCCAGCCCGAACTGCCTCTTCGAACCTTCCAGCACGAGGCTCGATACGTCCTCCGGCCCAATCAGGTCCATGAATATCTTCCTCATCGACACCCACCTCTTCCCGGCCTTCAGGAAGCTCTCCTTGGCCTCCTTCATATGCCGAAGCCCCCTGCCCGTTATGTGGTAGACCCTCTGGCCCGTGCCCCCACTCCTGGCCTCCTCCGCCTCGATGTAGCCCTCCGAGACGAGCTTCCTCAGTATGGGGTAGATGGACCCGGCGCCGGGCTTCCAGTCACCTTCGGTCCTGCTCTCTATCTCCTTCAGTATTTCGTAACCGTGCGACGGCTTCTGCGAAATCCTGTGCAGCATATAGTGCATGATCAGCCCGCGGGGTGCCCCCTGGACGTCGGCGAAGTGCCCCCTGGCCGGCCGGCGTGGCATGGACGCCGGGGCGGCGGTGCCGCTTATATGTATATCGTTAATAATATAGTAAACGATATGTCGGCGATACTACCCGAAGGACCTGTCGCCCGCGTCCCCCAGGCCGGGGACTATGTAGCCCCTGCTGTTCAGCTCCCTGTCCACGGCGAGGGTGAACAGCTCCACCGACGGGACGGCCGACATCACCCGGGCGATTCCGTATTCGCAGGATATTATCGAGGTTATCATCACCTTCTTCGGGCTGCCCGCCTTCCTGACCTCCTCCATGACTTCGAGTATGGTCGAGCCGGTGGCCAGCATCGGGTCGGCTATGATGACCGTGTCGTCCGCGTTTATCACGGGCGTCTTGGCGAAGTACCTCACGGCCCTGATGTTCTCCACCCCCTCCTTCTCCTCCACCCTCTGCACGGCCATCACCCCCTGCCGGGCCAGCGGGAACGCCTTCAGGAGCCCTTCGACGAGCGGCATGGCTGCCCTGAGGACGTTCACTATGACTATCCGGTCGAGGTCGGGGATGGAGATTCCCTTCGCACTGGTCCCCAGGGGGGTCTCGACCTGGACCTCGTTCACGGGCATGCGCCTGATTATCTCGTAGCCCAGGAGGCGGCCCACCTTGACCATCCCCTTCCGGAAGGTTATCTGGTCGGTCCGCCTGTCCCTGAGCGAAGTGAGTATCGTCTGGGCCAGCGGGTGGTCTATGACGTGGACCCTGCCTGCAAAAGAACCTGCGGACATCTTAATTCTGTCATTCCGGCGCATATAAAAACTTGACATCGGGGGAGTCCGTGATGCAGAATAAGGAATCGCCTTCCTTTCCTTTGCTCCGCTGCCATGGTCCTGTCTCTCGGAGCCTCCTTCCCCATCGGGTCTGGATTCGAAGCACGCGCCCGGGGGGGGGGTGGCCAAGGCGAGGCACGGGTCGATGGGCTCCATCAAGTTCAGGCCATCACCTCCTGTATGAGCCTGATATTCCGGCAGGCCGTCCGCCTGCAGGGGGGCCCTCCCCGTCTCTTCGTT
>JAKAPW010000036.1 GCA_021811935.1 archaeon
AGGAAGTTCTTCGCGGTGATGACCGCCCTCAGGCTGGCGAAGGTGGCCGCGCTGGTGCTGCTCCTCGTGGTGCTGCTCGCGCTCATATGAGATGATGCGTATGTCGACCGAATACACGGAGGACCTCAAGAAGATAAGGAAGGCGGAGGAGGAGAGCGACCGCCTGGTTTCCCTGAAGAAGAAGGAGACGGAGGAGGGGCTGCGGGCCGCGTCGGCCGAAGCGGAGCGCTCCGTCCGGGAGGCGGAGTCGAAGGCCGCGCGCATGCTGGACGGGGCGGTCGAGGAAGGGACGAAGAAGGCGGAGGCGCAGGCGGGCGAAGTGCTGGAAGCCGCGGAGCGCCAGGCGAAGGATATACGCTCCACCAAGGTGGACAGGCGGAGGCTGAAGAAGCTGGCGACCGACCTGCTCTTCTCCGAGTTCGGGAGCGAATGAGGTTGATCCGGCCGGCCAAGATGGAAAGCATAGCCGTCGTGTCGGCCAGGGACGACCTGCCCAAGGTGCTCTCCGTGCTGCACGACATGGGGGCCGTCCAGGTGGAGCCGCTGGACAAGGACACACTGGAGCTCGTCAGGGGGGAGACGGACAACCTCACCGTCCACGAAGTCTCCGAGGAACTGCTGAGGGTGAGGGCGCTGAAGTCCGCGCTGCGCGGCGCACCCGCGGCGGAGAAGAGGCGGTTCTCCTCGGTGGGGGAGCTCCTCCAGGTCTCCAGGAGCATAGGGATAGACGCCGACGTCGCCTCGCTCCAGCAACGGAGGGAGAAGGCCCTGTCGGAGCTGGACCAGACGGTCGACAGGGCGAGCCTGGTGGAGAGGCTGAGCTTCGTGGACGACGACCTCGCCATACTGAACCTCGAGTCGGCCGCCACCTTCTACGGCAGGATGACGCCGGAGGCCTGCTCGGGCCTCAGGTCGTCCTTCGAGAAGGGAGGGGCACTGGTCTACGCGCGCGAGCGGGAAGGGATGGCCGACGCGGTCCTGGTCATACCCAGGGAGGAGCTGGAGAAGTTCGGGTCGGCGATCCAGAAGCTGGACCTGAAGCTGCAGAGGGTGCCGGAGCTGAAGGGCACCCCCGGCCAGATACTGTCCTCGCTGAAGGAGAAGAAGGGTCGGCTGGAAAGGGAGCTCGCGGAGACGGACGAAGCGCTGGCGCGGATGTCGGCCAGGTACTACCCGCTCCTTGCCGGCGTCGAAGAGCAGCTCGCCATAGAGGTCAGGAAGCTCGAAGTGCTGAACAGCCTGGGCTTCACCGACAGCTCCTTCGTCCTGGAGGGGTGGGTGCCCGCGGAGAGGCTGGCGCCTCTCCAGAAGGCGCTCGCCGAACACACCGGTTCGAAGGCGCTCGTGTACAGGCTGAAGAGCAAGGGGAGGCCCCCGACGCTCCTCAAGAACCCGAAGCGCGCGAGGTTCTTCGAATCCTTCATCAGGTTCTATTCCCTCCCCCAGTCCAGCGAGTTCGACCCCACGCCCATCTTCGCCCTGACCTTCCCTGTCTTCTTCGGCCTGATGCTGGGCGACGTAGGCTACGCCGCGGTCATACTGGCCATATCAGTCTGGATACTCAGGAGGATCCACCACCCGGGCAGGACGGTGGTCCCGGCCAAGCTCAGGGCCTTCGCCGGGAACATCTTCCGCAAGTCCGCGTTCGAAAAGCTGGCCATGGCCATGATTCCCGGCTCGATCGTGGGCATCGTCCTCGGCTTCCTGTTCAACGAGTACTTCGGCTTCAAGCTTAACGGCCCCCTCTTCGCGTACCTCTCCTCTTCCTTGGGGGTGAGCCTTCCGCCGGGAGGCGCCTTCCTGGACCCGCTCCAGACCCTGGGGCTGAAGACCCTGCTCCTGATAAGCGGATACATCGGGCTCTTCGAGGTCTCCCTGGGGCTGGTGATCGGGGCGGTCAACGGCTACTGGATGAAGGAGGTCAGGCATTCCGTGGGGAAGGTCGGCTGGCTCTCGGTGGCATGGGGGGTGGCGCTGCTTGGCCTCACGCTGCTCCACAGGCAGAGCGTGAGCCCCACGGCCAATCCGTTCGCCGCCGCCTACGTGGGCGCGGTGGTGGCGGGGCTGGCCATGATAGCCTACGGAGAAGGCGCGCAGGCCCTGATAGAGCTGCCCTCCATAATCAGCCACATCATATCGTACACCAGGCTCGTCGGCATACTGCTGGCGTCGGTGGTCCTGGCCGAGGTGATAGACAGGGTCTTCCTGGGCACCCTGAGCGGCGGGCCATTCCTCCTGGCGTTCGGCGTGGTGATACTCGTCTTCGGGCAGCTCTTCAACATAGTGCTCGCGCTGTTCGAGCCCGGGATCCAGGGGGCTAGGCTCCTCTACGTGGAGTTCTTCTCCAAGTTCTTCCACGGCAGCGGGCGGCCGTTCGTCCCGTTCGGGGGCAGGAGGACCTACACCCTCAAGGAGATAGAGGTCCCGGAGTGACCGGCGTCGGCCCCTGGGTGGCCTTCTTCCTGGGCCTGAGCACCCTGAGCGTCTCGATGATGCTCGGGTTGACGCCCGTGATGTCGAAGTTCTTCTTGAACCACAGGAATATCTTGACGGCAGGTATGAAGCTGTTCAGCAGGTTGTCGGTGTGCTCCATCTTCCTGATGATGTAGCCGTAGGCCAGGTCGTACGCTGAGAACCTCGACCTCACCCCCCTCGAATACCCCTCCCTGTCGTCTATCATCTGGCTCAGCATCTTGGCAGCCGTCATGCTGGGCAGTATGCCCTCTCCCAGTATCGGGTAGACCGTCCCTATGGCCTCCCCCACCCCGACGACGTTGCCCCCGTAGTGGGGGAGGACGGAGCTCGGTGCGGCCACCCTGATCGGCTTCCCCATGGTGGCCACCTTCTCGGACGGCGGGTGCTTCTTCAGGAATCCCTCCACCGACGCCCTGTGGCCTTTCTGTATGTCACCGGCGCCGACGAAGGCGTCGTGGTCCCCCAGCGGGAAGTACCAGAGATAACCGCTGAAGCTGTCGAACGGCTCGATGTAGAAGTCGTCGAACGGCATGTCCTTGTACCTGACGAGCCACTGGAAGGTCGGCAGTATCATGTCCCTCCCCTCCTGGACGGGGCCGAGGATCCTTCTGTAGGGGCCGGTGGCGTCCACCACCAGGTCGTACTTCGACTCCAGGTCTCCCTGTCTGACGAACGAGCCGTACCGCACGTTCAGCCCCTTGGCCACGTCCCTGATCATCCTCGGCTTGTCGAACGTGACCAGTTCCGGCGCGTCTATCGGGAATGTCCTGTCGAAGGCCGAGACGTACATCTCCCTCCCCCGGTGCAGGACGTAATCGTCGAAGTCCAGGCCGACCTCCTTCAGCGCCTCCTTGGTCCCGCCGTAGGCGGTGGCCCATCCGCAGACGCTCGTGAACCTCTCCTCCGTCTGGCCCTCGTAGACGTCCACCTGGTGCTTGCCCGACAGCAGCGCCGCCAGGTAGCTCCCGGCCGGCCCCATGCCCGCCACGGCTATCTTCATGTTATGCGGGGCATTCCCCGGCCGCCTTTTAAATTCGTGGTCACGCGGCGGGACCGGGAGCCATGAAGTAAACTTATTTTTCGACCTGAAAATTGCATAAATTTAAAAGGAGAACGTCTGAGACGATGACGGGGCTGGGTGCTCTTGGCTGTGCTGGGAGACGGCTCGTTCTGGTTTCTTGTGTACTTGCTGCTCCTCCTCACCACAGGACTCGTGCTTTACTCCGTCTCATTCGCCCTGGCCCCCAGGGTCCGGAGCCCGCTGAAGGAGGAGACCTTCGAAAGCGGCCAGATCCCCCCCGGCGGGAAGAGGGTGAGGCTGGTCATGCAGTACTTCATCTTCCTCCTGCTCTTCATGATATTCGACGTAGTCTCCATGCTCCTCTTCGCGTGGGGCTACGCCTTCTTCGACTACGGCCCGGCGGGGTCCGCCTATCCCGTCCTCCTGCTCTTCTTCCTCGTCCCCCCGATCTACCTGACGCTGAAGGTGGCCAGGCAGGTAGGCGTGTGACATGGACGACTATTCCAGGCCCTTCTTCCGCGCGATAGCCGTGACGTCCCTCCTGGTCACGGCCACGGCGCTGTACCTGCTGAAGGGCGACATCATGAACGCGCTGGAGGTCCTCCTGACCGACCCGCTGGCCATAACGGCCACGGGCCTGTTCAGGGCGCTCGTCTTCCCCGGCCTGCTCTTCATCAGCGTCGTCCCCCTGATGGCGGAATGGGTGGAGAGGAAGTTCGTCGCCAGGGTGCAGGTGAGGGTCGGCCCGCTGTACGTGGGGGGGCCCGAGGGATTGCTGCAGCCCGTCGCCGACATGTTCAAGCTCCTGTTCAAGGAGATAATAATCCCGAAGAACGCCGACAGGCCGATCTTCCTGATGGCACCTGTCTTCGCGTTTGTGCTAGGCGCCCTGCCGACGATCGTCATCCCCTACAGCCCGAGCATGGTGATATGGAACTACGGCTACGGTGTCCTGCTCTTCTTCGCCATACTCGCCTTCTTCCCGCTGGACGTCCTCCTGGCAGCGTGGAGCAGCAACAACAAGTACTCCTTCATAGGGGGTCTCAGGGCCCTCTACCAGCAGGCGTCCTACGAGATACCCATCTTCCTGTCCGCCCTCCCGGCCGTGATGCTCGCCGGCTCGTTCAGGCTGGCGGACATAGCGCAGGCGCAGTCGAAGGTCTGGTTCGTCTTCCTGGCCCCCGTCTCGGCCGCCGTCTTCTTCGTCTCCATGCTGGCAGAGATGGAGAGGATTCCCTTTGACATGCCCGAGGCGGACAGCGAGCTGGTATCAGGCTGGACCACGGAGTACTCCGGGATGGCATGGGGGCTCTACCAGTTCTCCATCTACGTGAAGATGCTCGCCTTCGCAGGCATCTTCGTAGTCTTCTTCCTGGGCGGCTGGACGGGCCCGCCCGTCCTCCCCGCCGTCGCATGGTCGCTGGTGAAAGTCTCCGTCGTGATACTGGTGCTGCTGAGCACCAGGGCCTTCTGGCCGAGGATCAGGATAGACCAGCTCATCAGGGCAGGGTGGGGGAGGCTGATACCGCTGGCGATACTGAACATATTGTTGCTGGTGCTCTTCCAGCACTACCTGCCCGGAGTAGTGGGGTGACCCGGGAATGGACTACATCGTCCCCCTGGCGCTGATGGCCTTCTCTTCGGCCGCCGCGCTCTTCTCGCTCGAATCCAAGAGCCTGGTCTACGGCGCCATAGCCCTGGCCGTCTTCTTCCTGGGCCTCTCGCTCTTCTTCTTCTATCTGGACCTTCCGTACCTGGCCATCTTCCAGCTGGCCGTCTACGTGGGCGCGATAGTGGTCCTGATAATGTTCACCGTCATGATAGTCGGCGATAAGCAGACCAGGGAGGGACGGGCCCCCCTGGTCGTCCTCGGGGCGCTCGGTTTCGTCTCGATGATAACCAGCTTCGCGTACGCGATGGAATACTTCGGCTCCCTGGATTTGGTCCCCTCGGCCCAGCCGTTCAGCATGGCCTCTCTGTCGGCGGCCATAGTGCAGAACTACGGGGCCGTCATACTGGTGCTCGCCTGCCTGCTCACCGCCTCGGCATACGGTGCCATAGCGCTGGCGAGGAAGGAGGCCGAGGAGACATGAACGGGCTGGTGGTGTACATAGCGGCCTCGACCGTCTTCCTGGCCATCGGCGTCTACGGCCTCCTGTCGAAGAGGAACGCCATACGCATAATGTTCGCCATAGAGATAATCATCAACGCGGCCAACCTGAACATAGCCGCCTTCGCCAGGTACATGTCCTACGACCTGGGCCAGGCCCAGGCGGTCGCCACCTTCGTCATAGCGCTGGCCGCGGCGGAGGCGGCGGTCGGGCTGGCGATAATCATAGAGGTCTTCAGGCTCAGGGGGAGGGTGGACGTGGACGAAATGAAGGAGATGAAGGGCTGAGGTGTTACTTCTCCTTGCGTTGCTGTCACCCGTGGCCGGCGCCCTGCTCTGCCTCCTGGTCCGCGGGAGGCGCCCGGCGACCGTGATATCGTCCGTCTCCACGTCCGTTTCCCTCGCCATGCTGCTGGCGGCCGCGCTGCCCGTCGTCTCTGGCGGCGCGTATGTGGAGAGGTACCCTTGGCCCCCCCTGCAGACGGCGGGCCTGAGGCTGGACGGGCTGAGCGTCACGTTCGCCCTGGTCATAGCGGCCGTCTCGGTGGCCGTCTCGGTCTACTCCTCCACGTACATGCAGGCCAGGTTCGGCTCGATGGGCAGGGAGAGGTGGTCCGCGTATTACTTCCTCATGCTGACCTTCGTGTCCGGGATGCTGGGGACGGTGCTCGCCACGAACATAATCGAGTTCTACATCTTCTTCGAAGCCATGCTGATACCCTCCTACTTCCTGATAGCCGAGTTCGGGCACGGCGGCAGGGACGGCGCGTCGTTCTCGTATTTCATGTGGACGCACATCGGCGCGCTGGTCATGCTGGCCGGGCTGATAGCCCTGGTGTATTCGACGGACACCCTGAGCATAAGCGCCGCCGCCAGCAGGGCGGGCTTCGTCCCCGGCGTGGTGCAGCTCTTCATAGCCGCCGCCATAACCGGGGGGCTGATGGTCAAGATGGCGGGCTTCGGCCTCCATGCCTGGCTCCCGGCGGCCTACACGGAGGCGCCCGCCCCGGTCTCCGCCCTGCTGTCCTCCTCCATGTCCGGGATAGCGGGATACGCGATAATCCGGCTGGTGGCGCTTTCCCTCCCGACGGGCTTCTCCTACGTCGCGCCGTGGCTGCTGGTGTGGGGCGCGGTCTCCCTGGCGTACGGCGGGCTGATGGCCCTGGCCCAGGACGACTTCAAGCTACTGCTCTCCTATTCCAGCATAAGCCAGATGGGGTACATGGCCGTCGGGATAGGCTCCTTCACCTCCTTCGGGATGGCGGGGGCGGTGGCACTGTACGCGGCCAACGGGTTCGGGAAGGCCGCGCTCTTCATGGCGGCGGGCATACTGAGCGTGGCGCTGGGCAGGCGCTCCATGTCCACGATGGGTGGCCTTGCCGGGAGGCTCCCCCGCACCTCGACGTTCTCCCTGATAGCCTTCCTGACCATGATGGGCGTCCCGCCCACCGTGGGCTTCGTGGCCGAATTCTTCATCTTCCAGGGCGCGTTCGCTTCGGCCGTCGCGGCCGGCTCGGGCACGATGCTGGCCGTCGCGTTCGTGGCGCTGCTGGGGACGATGCTCACCGCTGCCTACTCCCTCCTCTCCGTCAAGAAGGTCTTCTTCGGCCCGCTCGCCGCGGAGAACGGGCAGGTCTCGGAGGCCCCTGCGAAGCTCGTCCTCCCGATGGCCGCCCTCTGCGTCGCGTCCGTCGCGCTCGGAATACTTCCCGTCCTGTTCGGCGCCTCCCTGTCGTTCATCAGGCTGGTGCTCGGAGGGAGCTAGGGCATGGCCATCCCCTACGGACCGCTGGCGTGGCTCGTCTGGGTCCTCCCGCTGGCGGGCTCGCTGCTCGTCGCGGCCGCCGGCAGGTTCCCCAAGGCGAGGGACGCCATGGCGGTGCTCCCCTCCCTCGCCTCGGCTGTCGCCTCGCTCTTCCTCCTTCCCGTCGCCCTGAAAGGGCTGACTATAGACTACCAGCTGCCGTGGTTCGCGGGCATCAACGCGGGGGTCCTGGTCGACCCCCTGAGCGTGATCATGGGGGTGGCCGTCTCCTGGGTCAGCTTCCTGATAATGCTGTACAGCGTGGACTACATGAAGGGAGAGGAGGGGATGACCAGGTACTGGTATTTCATGAACTTCTTCATCGGCAGCATGCTGCTCATCGTCTTCTCGGACAACCTGCTCCAGCTCTTCTTCGGCTGGGAGGGGGTCGGCCTCTGCAGCTACGCCCTGATCGGCCACTACTACAAGGACGGAAGGGACAGGTGGGTGGGGAGGCAGGGGGACGTGGTGCTGGGCAAGCCGCAGGACTGCAGCCCCAGCCACGCGGGGATGAAGGCCTTCATCACCACCAGGCTGGCCGACGTGTTCATGCTGGCCGGCATCTTCCTGATCTATTCCTACTCGGGCACCTTCAACTTCCTCGCCCTGGCCGCGGACACGAAATGGGCCGCGGGGCTGAACTCCGCGGGGCTCCTCCTCCCGGCGATGCTCCTGCTGCTCGCGGGCGGGGCGGGCAAGTCGGCCCAGTTCCCGTTCCAGGAGTGGCTGCCGGACGCGATGACCGGTCCCGCCCCCGTCTCGGCTCTGATACACGCCGCGGCCATGGTGAAGGCGGGCGTCTTCTTCGTCGCAAGGATAGCCCCCATCTTCTTCATCCTCCCCTTCGCGGCGAAGTACGGCTTCTTCGGGGCCGTTGCACTGATGGGGGGGCTGACCGCCTTCATGGGTGCCACGCAGGGCATGGTGAACAAGGAGCTGAAGAAGGTCCTGGCCTACAGTACCGTCTCCCAGATAGGATACATGATGCTGGCCATCGGGATAGCCGGCTTCACGCCCAGCTTCGTGGAGGGCTACTCCGCAAGCCTCTTCCAACTCATTTCGCACATGCTCTTCAAGGCGGGGCTCTTCATGGGGGCGGGCGTGCTGATCCACATGACGGGCTCCCTCTCCTTCGACGGCATGGGCGGGCTCCGCTCGGCCGCCGGGAAGACCTTCGCCGTCTTCGGCATACTGGCCCTGTCGCTGGCCGGAGTCCCCCCCCTGAGCGGCTTCTTCAGCAAGGACGCCATATTCGCCGCTGCCACCCTTGCCTCGCCCTCCGGCCTCCTGTACCTGGTCTACGCGCTGGCCTCCGTCACGGCGGTCATGACGGCCTTCTACAGCCTGAGGATGGTCGGCCTCTCCTTCTTCGGGGAGCCCAGGGAGCCCGCACACCGCGACGCCGGAGCGAGGCAGTTCGCCACGTACGCCACGCTGGCCGTCGCCACCGTCGCGATAGGCCTCGCCGCCCCTCTCTTCGAAGACTTCCTGGACTCGGCCATGAGGGCCACGGTGGCCCCCTTCGGCGTCAGCGTGGGACCGGCGTCCTTCACGGTGCAGCCCGTCGCCGTGGCCACCTCCCTGGTGGTGATGTCGCTCGGCCTGGCGCTCTCCTATCCGTTCTACGTGTCGAGGAGCAGAAACGCCACGCTCGGCGGCGGGTTCTTGAAGTCGCTGCATGGGTTCTTCTGGAACAGGTGGTACATCAACGCGGCTTCATACAGGGTCTTTGTCGACCCGGTCGTCTGGGCGAGCGCGGCGGGGTACAGGGCGGTCGAGCTCGGCTTCTTCCAGAGGGTCAACGGGGCCACGGCGTCTGCCTCGGTGAAGGCGGCCTCGGCGGGGGACTGGTTCGACAGGAAGGTCGTCGACCGGCTGGTGAACGGCGTCGGGGCGTCCGCCTCCTTCTTCTCAAAGCACGTCAGGAGGCTCCAGACGGGCTTGCTGGAGACCTATCTCTTCGCCATAGTGCTGGGCCTGATACTGCTGCTGGCGCTGCTGATGTACACGGTGGGGGTGCTCTAGGACGATACCTCTGATTTCTCTGATGCTGGCGCTGCCTGCGATCGGCGGGGTCATGGCCTACGCCGCCGGCCAGGTCAGGCCCGCGCTGTCAAGGCACGTCGCGCTCTTCTTCGGCGTCCTGGAGTTCTTCCTCTCCCTGTGGGCGTACTACTTCGTTTATACCGCCCCCCAGTACGGCTTCGTCCTCCAGGAGAACTACCCCTGGATACCTTCCCTCCTGACCTACCACGTGGGCCTCGACGCCCTGGGCGGGCCCCTCGTCATAGTGGCTTCGGCGCTGACCACGCTTGCCATCTACGGCTCCTTCGGCGAAATCAAGGAAGGGGAGAGCTTCTACTACCCCCTGATGCTGCTCTTCCTCTCCGCCACCATAGGGGTCTTCGTCTCCCTCAACCTCATACTCTTCTACTTCTTCTGGGACGCCTCGCTCCTCCCCATGTTCTTCTTCATAGGCATGTGGGGGGGGCCCAGGAGGAAGTACGCGGCGACGAAGTTCCTCCTCTTCACCTACGGGGGAGGGGTGGCGATGCTGCTCGGCTTCCTGATGCTCTACTTCATGGGGGGGACGCAGAGCTTCGACTACATGACCCTGCTCAACAGCCCGGCCCCGTACTGGCTGCAGGTGGCCGTCTCCGCGCTCACGTTCGTCGGCTTCGGCGTCAAGCTTCCCGTCTTCCCCTTCCACACGTGGCTCCCCGACGCCCACGTGGAGGCACCGACGCCCATCAGCGTCCTCCTCGCGGGGCTGCTCCTCAAGCTCGGCGGCTTCGGCCTCCTCAGGTTCAACCTGCAGCTCTTCCACTCCGTCGCGGCGCACTACGCCTGGGCGTACATGGCGGTGGGGCTGGCCACCATGTTCTACGGCGCGGTTGTGGCGCTGAGGCAGACCGACATGAAGAGGATGGTCGCCTTCACCAGCATAAACCACATGGGATTCGTCCTCTTCGGCGCCTTCGCCGGGATAGCCGTCACCGGATCCATCGTGGTGGGGGTAGGGGGGGCAGTCTTCCAGATGTTCAACCACGCCTTCGCCATAGGGCTGATGTTCACCCTGACCGGGGTGGTCAAGCACGCGTTCGACACGCGCGACATGACGATGGTGCGCGGAATGAGGTACGGGATGCCCCTGGCCTCGGTCGCGCTGGGGCTGGGCGGCCTCGCTGCGATGGGCGCGCCCATCTTCAGCAGCTTCCTGAGCGAATTCCTGGTCATCTTCGGCGGCCTGCTCTACAGCCCCTGGCTCTGGTTCGCGGTCCTGGTCCCCGGGATAACGGCGGCGTACATGCTCTGGATGCTGAAGAGGGTGGTCATGAGCAGGGAGGAGCCGCCCACCCCCCATCGCGACGTGAGCAGGGGCTACTTCCTCTACATGCTCCTCTTCCTGGTCCCCCTCCTTCTCCTCCTGTTCTTCCCGAGCCTCCTCCTGAACCCGGTCTCCCTCTTCGCACGCAGCCTGGCAGGTGCTCCCTAGGGCATGCTCATCCTGATAGCCACGCTGGCCGTGCCGGCGGTCCTGGTCCCGATGCTGATGGTCCTGGGGAAGAGGCACCCCTCCATCGCGGCCGGGGCCACGGTCGCTTCGCTGGTGGTCGCCCTGTACGAGCTCCCCTTCCTCTTCTGGAACGCCCCGACCGGGCTGTGGTACTATCCGCAGGGCCTCCTCAGCTTCGACGGCGTCTCGTTCATCTTCAGCGCCACCATACTGATCGTCTCGCTCATGGTGACCGTCTCTTCCTACGGCATGATGAAGGAGAACGCGAACTCGCCCATCTACTATTCGCTGATACTCTTCACCACGCTGGGGATGGTGCTGGTATCTTCGTCGTCGGACCTGCTCATGCTCCTGGTCTCGTGGGAGTTGATGACCGTCCCGAGCTTCGTCCTGGTGGCCTTCAGGAGGAAGGATACGAAGTCTTCCGAGGCCGCCATGAAGTACTTCCTGGCCGCGGCCCTTTCGGCCGCGCTCATCCTCTTCGGCATATCCATAGCCTACGGCCTCGCCGGGTCGACGTCCTTCCAGGCGGTGGCCCATGCCTTCGCCGTCGCGGGTCCCGCGGAATTCCCGGTGGTGCTGTTGGCGTCCGCTCTCCTGGCTTCGGGCTTCGCGGTGAAGATGGCCATAGCCCCCTTCCACTTCTGGCTGCCGGATGCCCTGGAGGGCTCCTACCCTCAGATAGCGGCCCTGCTAGGGGCGGGCTCGAAGAAGGCGGGCTTCGCGGCCGCGCTGAGGATATTCGTCGTCCTGCTGCTCATAGCGAAGTTCTCCACGGCGGCCCTGAACTGGCAGATCGCCCTCGCCGTCGTCTCGGCCGTCACGATCACGTGGGGAAACGTGGCCGCGCTCACGCAGAAGAGCATGTCCAGGATGCTGGCCTATTCCAGCATAGCACAGGCGGGCTACATGATGATCGGCCTGGCTGTCCAGGGCACCGCCGGGGCGGCCTTCGGCCTGATAGGCCTCCTGCTGCACGTCCTGTTCCACGGCGTGATGAAGGGGTCTGCCTTCATCTCAACGGCCAACACGGGGGACAGCGTGGAGGGCCTGGCTGGCCTGTACAGGAGGGCGCCGGCGACCGCACTTGGTCTCACGATATCGCTCTTCGCCCTCGCCGGCCTCCCGCCGCTGAACGGCTTCTGGAGCAAACTCTACCTCTTCATCGCCGCCGTGCAGGCGTCCATGCCATGGCTCGCGGCCGTGGCGCTCGCAAACAGCGCGCTCGCCCTCGGGTACTACTCGTACCTGGTGAAGAAGATGTATTTCGACGAGCCTACGCAGGAAAGGAGGCCGGAGAGGCCGGAGGTGCTGGCCGTCCTGCTCTTCTCTTCGGTCTTCATCGTGGCCACGGGCCTCTACCCCACCCCGATAATCAACACGATAGTATCCGTGCTTTCGCACTTCTAGAAGTAGTCTGACAGCAGACGACGCAGTTTCTCCACGGCCGGGCCCTCGGGGAGGCCCCGCATACCCTCCGTGGCCTGCGATATGTACTCCGTCGCCCTGGCGTCCAGGAAGCCCTTTTTGTCCGCCGGCTCCAGGAGGGAGACAAGCTCGCGCTCCTTCTCCATGTCCAGCAGGTCGTCCCGTATCTGATACGCCATGCCTATCCTCTCCCCGAACCTGGCCATCGAAGGCGCGGACCCCTTCTTGGACGACAGCAGTGCGCCTATCGAAGCGGACGCCCCGAAGAGCGAAGCCGTCTTGAGACGGAGGACGTACTGGTATTCCTCCACGGAGACCTTCCTGCCAGCCGCCAGCAGGCGCCTCTCCTCCTCCTCGCCGTGCGCCATGTTCACCGCGGTCTGGGCCAGCTCGTCCCCCACAGCCCTCTCCTCATACGAAGAGCCTATCTTCAGTATCAGCCCAAGGACGTAGTCGGCCGCCAGGAAGGCGGATTCCACCCCGAACGCCTGGTAATACGGCGCCACACCCCTCCTGACCGTGGCCCTGTCTATGAAGTCGTCGTGTATGAGAGAGACGGTGTGCAACAGTTCCAGCGCGGTGGCGGCCGGCAGCGGGTCCACCCTCCTCCCCAGGCCCTCGTTGACGAGAAGGCATATCAGCGGCCTGAGCCTCTTCCCCCCCTTTAGAGAGTAGGACATGGGGCCGAACAGCGGGTGGTCGGAGTAACGCTCCAGCGTCTCCTCTATGGAAAGGTCGATTTTCTTGAGGTAGTCGAAATGCTCTTCGATGAATTTTGTCTCCAGCGACGACGACTCCCTTTCCCTCAATTTCAAATCAATCTACTTCCGAGGGCGTTGACAACACAACCTCTTTCGAGGGGGATTATTAAGAATTAGCGGGTTGAATATTCCATCAAACCTATATCCGCCGCGGGCCTACCCTTCGCTGTGAGGCCCACCTGCGAGCTTTCGATAAAGTATCTTTTACCGGCGTTCAGGTCCGCGGTGGCCAGGCACCTCGTCAAGGACTACGGCCTCACCCAGCAGGAAGTGGCCAGGATGCTCGGCACCACCCAGGCCGCCATAAGCCACTACCTCCGCATGAGAAGGGGGAAGGTCTTCCGGGCATTCGAATCCAGCTCTCTCATCAGGTCGTCCGCCCAGGCCGTGGCCGCGAAGCTGGCCTCCAGCGAGCTGGACGTCAACGGGGCCAACTCGTCCTTCTGCCGCCTGTGCGAGCAGCTGGAACGCGACGAGGGCTTCTGGGCTATGACGGGATTGAGGCGCAAGGCGGGCTTCCTGGTCTGAGCGCAGTTGGACGAGCTGCCATACCACAGGTATTCGTTCACGCTCGAAGGCGAACTGGGAAACACGGAATACGTCTTCCTCCCCAAGCTGTCCGAGCGGGACGTCGGGCTGGTGTCGGCCGTGCTGCGCGAGGCCGGCTTCCCTGCTTCTCGAAGGAAGGTCCTCGAGGGCCGCACCAGGGCGGTCGTGTTCGGCGGCATGCGGCTCTTCGCCAGGGGCCTCCTGGTCGGCCCGGCGGGAGCTACCAGGCGCGCATGCCGGGCGCTGAGGCTGGATGAACCCGTCGGGGGATCCCTGTCCGACTGGTCCCTCAAGACGAACGGCTACTTCTCCCTTTCGAGGCGGTCGGGAACCGTGCGCGTCTCAGTGCGCACAAGGCTCACCCAGTCGAGGGGGCTCTGGCGGGCGCTCGCCGCGAAGGGGCTGCCCCCGCTGTCCCCGGACGAAGCGTTGGTCCTTTCTATGATAGCGTCCGAAATGAGGCCGGGATACGTCGAATATGTCAGGAAGACAGCCGGCCCCGACCAGGACGCCGTACCCATATTGAAGAAGGGCGGCGGCTTCCTCTTCCGGGTGCGCCTTCCTTTGACGACGTTCGTCGACGACGCGGGCCGGCTTCTCAAGGGGGAGGCGGCCGTCTATCCCCTCGAAGACTGGTCCTTCGTGCTTTGCGGCGCGAAGAGGATATCGCGCGGCAGGAGGGTCGCGGACGAGGCACGGGCTGCCCTGAGCAGCTGGTGCAGGGACCCCTTCTATTTCACCGAACCCGCGAACCTGCTGTAGGGACGGCCGGCGCAGGGACGGGGCGCGCGCCACGCCCCGAAAAACGATTAAATAAGTTACCTAGGACGGTCAGCAAGGTGCTCCGGTAGTATAGAGACAGGCTCGTACAGTCCGGTCAAGTATGTCGGCCTTTCGACGCTCATCGCGGAAGAAAGTCGACGACCCGGGTCCAAATCCCGGCCGGAGCACCAACAAATGCTCGGGTGCCGATTGGAGCACAAGGAAAGCTTATAGTACGCCAGTACCAGAGTACCGTTGGCAGATGACCCAGTTAAAGTTCGTCGTGGACGACGATCTGGCCAGAAGATTCAAACAGCTGGTCGTGGCCAGGCGAGGAAAGCTCGAGCTCACCCCGGAGGGCGAGGCAGCGTTGCTGCTGTACATCAGAGAATATGGGAGCAAGGCCAAGTCGCGCCCCCAAACCGAGCCCCTGATTCGCGCGTTGGGCGCTGTGAAATCCAAGGGCAAGCCCAACGCACTGCGGGACCTCAAGCGGTTCGAAGCGGAGAATTGATATTCATCGACACCACCGAGTGGGTGTCTGCCATAGACTCCTCGGACCAACTACATGCCGATGGCGCGGCGGTGCTGACGGCGGTCGCGAGAAATCAACTGGGCGAGGCGCTTACGACCGACTTCGTCCTTGACGAGACATTCACGCTCCTGAAGCGACGGGGCGTCCGCCCACACAAGGTGGTAGAGGCGGCAAGACACATTCTTGCGTCAGAGGTCGTGAAGATGGTCTACATC
>JAKAPW010000037.1 GCA_021811935.1 archaeon
TCTTCGAGGCTCCCAAGCAGCGCCAGGGGACGCAGTTCCTCCTGGTCCTGCACCCTCATCAGCTCCTTGGGCATGGGGAAGGCGGGGGAGGAGACCGGCCCCACGTTCCTCCAGGATACGGTGGGGTATATCAGGTGCTTCATCTTCTCGGCCCGCTCCCTGTGGGCCATGACCAGCTCGAATATCTCGCGCAGGACGGTCGGCATCTCCTTCTCGCGCCTGAACCCGAGGGCGGGCAGTATCCTGTGCTCCACCTCGTAGAAGTGCTCCTCGGATTCGACCCGGGGGTTGGCCACGCGCTGCATCTCGGCCTTCACGCCGAACTCTTCGCCGGTTTCCCTGACCATCTCGGCCAGCCGCAGCGTGTCGTATATCTCGTCCAGCTGGTTGACCACCCTGTACTGCCCTTCCTTGGGTGGCTTCTCGAGCAGCAGCGAGAGGCACTTTATGCTGTCGTAGAGCGAAAGGAAGCCCCGCTTCTGGAGCCCCCTGCCGTATATCAGGAGCTTCTTCAGCACCACCGACTGGACCACGTATTTGTTGATGAGCGTCCCCCATATGGAGTCGAAATCGAACCTCGTCGACAGGGCGTCGTCCGCCGCCTCTCCCGCCCGGCTCCCGTAGACCACCCCCTGCATGACGTCGGTGGCCCGCACTCCGTAGACCCTGTTCGCGAGGAGGACGTTATACGTGTCGTATATCTTGCTCAGGTGGTACCAGCTCTGACCGTTCCGCGGGAAGATGGCCTTCCCCTTCCTGCCCATGACGCTGAACTCGATGTCCCCTTCCTGTATCGTGACCCCCGGCGTCCCATATTCGCCCATGGAGCCCATCTTGACCAGGTGGGCGCCCGGGGCGTGCCTGGCCAGCGAGAGCAGTATGTTCAGGTTGGTGGCCACGTTGGCCTGCTGGGTGTACAGCGCGTGCTCCTGGTCGACCATGCTGAAAGGGGCGCTCCTCTGCTGAGCTAGGTGCACCACGCTTTCGGGCTCGAACCGGGATATTATCCTGTCCACCTGTCCGGGGTCCCTCGCATCCGCGGCGACGAAGGTCAGGTTGTCCCTCCCCGAGGACTCCCTGTAGGAGGCCAACCTCTCGGCCATGCTCCTTATCGGGACCAGCGAGTCGGACCGGACGGAGGCGACCAGTCTCCTGGTTGCGAAGTTGTCGACCAGCACCACGGCGTCGTCCGTTTCGAGCCCAAGGTGGAGCGCCAGCGGCCACCCGATGTAGCCGTCGGCTCCGAAGATGACGACGGGTCCCCTCATCTACCCTCGCCTCTCAACGCGGCGGCCTGACGCGGCTTCGCAGGGATGGCGCACATGCCTTCACGAAACGGTCTTCAGGACGCCGTATTTATACTGATAAGAACCCTGCGTATATACGATGCGTACATGCGGTCACAGGGAGAGGCCGAAACCTGACAGGAACGACTCCGCCTTCGCCACCTCCCGCAGGAACTCCTTCCCGCCTTCGGTTATGACGTAGTATCTGTTGTCGTCGGAGCGCACCTCCTGAATCAGCTTCCTCTCCACCAGCTCGTCCAGGTACCTTACCAGCCTGTCATAGGACAGGTTGGCCCTGTAGAGCACCCTGGTGAGCTTGGCGTTCCCTTCGGTCTCGATGGAGGCCAGTATGTCGGCATATATCCTGATCCTACTTCTGTTCTTCTGTGGCTGAGCCAATGTGTCCACTCCGAATCAGGAAGAGCAGAAGGGCCAGGAAGCCGGCGAACTGGACCGAGCCGGCCGCAAGGTAGAGCAGGCCGGACACCAGGACGGACGCGAGCATCGTCAGGGAGTGGGCTACGAGTATGAGCGCGAAGCCCATCAGGACCAGGAGGGAGACCCTGTTCCTGGTCCTCGTGTAGACCAGGATCCCCTGGAAGACGACGAAGCCCAGGAGCATCACGGAGCCCAGCTGCGTGACCGCGTTCACGTATGTCCCGAGGAGCAGTTCGCTCTTCGACACGACCACCACCGAGAGGAACGCCAACGCCTTCCTTCCGTAGGCGCCCCTGGCATACCCCACGGCGAACGCGGAGTACGCGACCAGCTGCAGCACCAGGTATATGAGAGAGGCCACGTAGACCAGCGCCGCCCGGTCCGCGATGCGCCCGACGTCCAGCGCAAGGAGCGTGATCAGCGAACCCTGGAGCAGAAGGCCCATGCCGAGCAGCATGAACCCGAAGCTGACGAACCTCAGGATGCCGCTCTCGACCAGCCTGTTGTGCTTGAAAGCCGTGTAGCTGACCAGCAGGGCCACCAGCCCGCTCGCCAGGCTCAGCACCGCGTTGGCGATGAACAGCTGGTCGGGCATGAATCTGGCACCGCCCTGTCTCATATTAAAGCTTCATGACGGCCCGCCCGCTTCCGTCACAGCGCGGTCATCTCCGTCCCCTTCAGGTACACCGCGGCGGCCAGGACCATCGCCACCCCTGCCATGGTCCAGCCGAGCCCGTAGGCCGGCACGAGCAGGGAGACAGCTATCGGAGCGGTGCCCGCCCCTCCCGAAGACCGTGAACGCCGTGCGCGTTCGGGCGGATGATGCGGGGCGCCGACCCTGGGCGAAGCGCAGATATACCCTCGGTGATGCAAAACGACCCTGGCATGACCTTCGACAGCCTGCGGGACTTCGTGGAGACGCTCGAGAAGGCGGGAGAGCTGAAGAGGGTCGGGGTGCCCGTCTCGCCCGACCTGGAGGTCGCCGAGATACTCAGGAGGGCCATCAAGGCCGGCGGGCCAGCGCTGCTCTTCGAAGACGTCAAAGGGTACGACATGCCCATCGTGGCCAACCTGTTCGCCTCGGACAGGAGGATGAAGATCGCCCTGGGCGTGCAGGACTTCGCCGAGCTCGGGAACAGGGTGACCGACATACTGAAGGCGGACATCCCCCAGGGGTTGCTCGGGAAGGTGGGCGCGCTGCCGCGCCTGGCGCAGCTGGCCGGCTACTCCCCGAAGGAGGTGAAGAAGGGGCCCGTCACCGAAGTGGTGGAGACGGCGGACCCGTCCCTGGCCTTCCTCCCCGCGCTCAGGACGTGGCCGAAGGACGCGGGCAGGTTCATAACCTTCGGGCTCGTGCTCACCAAGAACCCGGAGACGGGGGTGCGCAACCTGGGGATATACAGGATGCAGATACACGACGAAAGGACGGCGGCCATGCACTGGCAGGTCCACAAGAGGGGGGCGCTGCACGGGCAGATGGCCGCGGAGCTGGGGAGGAAGGTGGAGGCCGCCGTGATCATAGGGGCGGACCCGGCCACCGTCTTCGCCGGTTTCGCCCCTGTCCCGGAAGGGCTGGACAAATACCTCTATGCGGGGCTGGTGAGGTCCAAGGGCATAGAGCTGGTCAAGTGCAGGACGGTGGACCTCGAAGTCCCCGCTCACGCCGAGATAGTCCTCGAAGGCTACGTCGACCCCGGCGACATGAGGGTCGAAGGTCCCTTCGGCGACCACACGGGCTACTATTCCGAACCCGAGGCGTATCCGACCTTTCACCTCACGGGGGTGATGAGGAGGGAGAGCCCGCTCTGCCTGGCCGCCGTGGCGGGGAAGCCTGTGATGGAGGACGCGTACATGGGAAAGGCGGTGGAGAGGGCCTTCCTCCCCCTGGTGAGGTTCCTCCAGCCGGAGATAGCGGACGTCTATTTCCCCCCGTCGGCCTGGTTCCAGGGCCTGGCCGTGGTCTCCATCAGGAAGCGATACCCGGGCCACGCCAAGAAGGTGATGATGGGGCTCTGGGGGATGGGCCAGCTTTCGCTCACGAAGATTCTCGTGGTGGTGGACCACGACGTCGACGTGCACGACATGAAAGAGGTGGTCTGGGCGGTGACCACCAGGACCGACCCGGCCAGGGACGTGATGCTGCTGGACGGAATGCCGACCGACAACCTGGACCCCGCGTCCCCTGTCCGCAACCTGGGGTCCAAGATGGGGGTAGACGCCACGGTCAAAGGGCCGGAGGAGGGGCTGCGGAGGGCCTCGACGGACCAGGTCCTGCCGGACGGCAAGACGGCGGAGCTTGTGGCGAAGAGGTGGACGGAATACGGCTTCGGAACGTCACCCGCATAGCGACGCTCATGGACCAGGAAGGCCGGACGGCACCCTCTCCTTCTCCTTCACGACGTCACCGCGACCCATGATGAAGGGCGTGACGAGCGATATCACCATTGTCGCCAGCACGATGAGCGAGTAGACCGTCCCGTTTATCAGCCCCTGTCCGAGAGAAAAGGTGGCTATTATGATGCCCACCGACCCTCTCCCTCCCATGATGGCCGCCATCCTGCGGGGCCCGCCTTCTTCGCGTATCTTAAGCAGGCTCTTGGCGGCGGCATAGCTCAGGTACATGGACGAGGCGACATCCACCGCTATGAGGAGCGCCAGCGCCAGGAACAGGAAGAGGTTGTCCCCCCGGAGGTTCACCTGGATCCCGGCCAGGCCGAAGAAGAGCGGTATGAAGAACGCCCTGTTCATAGTTTCGAGCGTCCCGGTGACCTTCTTGAACGCCTTCTTCCCCACCAGCCCTTCGTGCACCAGCAGCCCGGCGAAGAAGGCGCCCAGTATGTAGCTTATCCCTATGGCCTGCATCAGCCACGCCATGAACATCCCCGCTATGATCAGCATAGCGTACGGCACGTCTTCCCTCTTGAGCAGGCCAGACGCGCGCGCCAGGACCTTCCTCGAAGCGCTCGGGCTGTAGTTCAGCAGCCAGTCCACCGCCAGGAAGGCCGCCAGGAAGATACCGAGGTAGCCCACGGTGTACAGGGTGCGGCCCACCGACTGGGAGACCACCGCCAGGAAAAGGAAGGCGAGTATGTCCGAAACCGTGACGGAGGACAGTATTATCTGGCCCGTCGCCGTGTGTATCATCTTGAACCTCAGCACCAGGACAGACACTATCGAGACGGAGGGGACGGTTATGGCCAGCGCCATGACGAAGCCCGACACGGACCCGAACGGGAAGAGCAGGTAGGCCAAGGCGAAGACGGGCACCAGCGGTATCAGGAAGCTGGTCAGGGACACGAGCGTCGACTTCGGTATGCTCCTCCTGAGCATCTCCGTGTTCATCTCCAGGCCTATCAGGAAGATTATGAAGAAGAGGGCCACGGACGAGACGGCGTCGAGTTCCGGGCTCGTGTTCACCACGC
This sequence comes from archaeon, assembly GCA_021811935.1. Classification (GTDB taxonomy): domain Archaea; phylum Thermoproteota; class Nitrososphaeria; order Conexivisphaerales; family DTJL01; genus JAKAPW01. The sequence continues at coordinate 5,147 of JAKAPW010000037.1, forward strand.
CGAGCAGCGCCGGTCCCACAATGATGCCGCTCAGCAGCTCCCCGACCACGTGGGGTATCTTGGCCTGCTCGAATATCTCGCCCAGCACCACCGCGGACGCTAGTATCGCAAGCACGTTGAAGATGATGGGGTAGGTCATGGGCCGGGTTCCCCACACGATTCGAGCCCTGTGTCTTTATAGGTTCTGGCGATGCAGAGGGCTGGACGAGACGAGACAGAAGCGTATATAGCATGCGCGGCGGCCATCTCCCCCCGCCTTGCGGTCGGGGAAGGTCTACGGGAAGTTCAGGACCGGGGACGGCAGGGAGGTCATCCTGCGGTCCCCCCGATGGGAGGACCTGGACGGCATGCTCAGCTTTGCGACGGAGTTGGTGAAGGAGCGGGACGTCGAGCCTGACTTCGGGGTGACCCTGGACACGGTGCCGACGCGGACGGAGGAGGCGCGATGGCTGGCAGACAGGCTTGCCTCGATGGAGAAGGGAGACACGGTCGGGGTTGTCGCCGAGGTCGACGGCAGGCTGGTCGGGAACTCGGAGGTATTCAGGAAGCCCCTGCGCGACCTCCAGCGTCACGGTACTCTCGGCATCTCCGTGCTGAAGGGATACAGGGACTCGGGCATAGGAGGGGAGATGATGAAGGCGCTCATGAAGCAGTGCTCCGAGCAGGGGTTCAAGACGCTGGAGCTGGAGGCCTTCGCCACCAACGAGCGCGCGCTGCACCTCTACGAAAAGGTGGGCTTTCGCAGGGCGGGGGTCATACCCAAGAAGATTTGGAGGGACGGCAGGAGCATCGACATGGTGGTCATGGCAGCCGAGCTCTAGCGTCCGTGCGCGGGGGGCTTGGCAGACCTCAGGACCATCGCGGCGAACTCGTCCTTCGCCCTCTTGTGTTCTTCGGACGGCGGTTGCAGCGTCACCTTCGGGGCAGGGGAAGCGTAGAAGTTCCCCGAGCCGAAGGCCGCCTTCCCGTAGCCCACCTCGACATAGCAATATCCTTCTCCCGTGTAGCCGGTCGGGCTGCCCACGCCCGTCTCGGCCGCTATGTTCGCGGCCACGACCAACCCCTCCTGCAGCGCGAAGACGCCGGCCATGGGCAGGAACAGCCCGTTGTGCAACCTTATCGAAGCCACGTCGCCTATGGCGAAGACGCCCGGATGCCTGGTTTCGAGCGTCAGCGGATTCACCGGGACCCATCCGGTGGAGTCGGTGAGTCCGGCCTCCCGCACCGCCTTCGGCGCGACGTGAGGCGGGACGCCGACGAGCAGGTCGTAGTCGGCTTCGTCAGTCTCGAACAGCAGCCGTCTCGAACCCGCGTCCACCTTGAGCACCGTGTGTTCCGTGTGGTACCCTATCTTCCGTCCGTCCATGATTTCGACCAGCTTGCCTCCGACCTCGTCGCCGGCGGCGAGCATCGGCTGCCATTCCGGCGTGTACACGTCGAGCCGGACACTGTCCCTCGTACCCCTCTCACGCAGCAGCCAGTCGATGAGGAACGCCGCCTCGTACGGCGCGGCAGGGCACTTGAACGGAGTGCGGGCCACCACTATCGCTATCTTCCCTCCGTCGAAGTCCCGGATCGCCTTCCCCAGCCGGATGGCGCCCTCCCTTTCGTAGACGTCGAATGCCGCGTCCTTGAACCCGGGGACCAGCTCGGGGGCGAGCTCCGCCCCCAGCGCGACCACCATGCGTTCCCCCCGCAGAGTCCCCCGTGAAGTCTCGACGAGCATGCCCTCCGGGTCTATCCGCGTCACCTCGGCGTTCACGAACTCCACGTCCTCCCCGGCCGCCATGGATATCTCCCGCTCCACGTCCCTGGCGTCCCCTACCCCGCCCGTCATCACGCCAAGGTTGTAGACGCACTCGTAGGACGTGGTGGCCCGGTCCACCAGGACAGCCCTGTGGGCGCCCTTGGTCAGCCTGGCGAGTTCGGCGGCCGCGTTCAGCCCGCCAGTCCCGCCGCCCAGCACGAGCGTCGTCTTCCGGCTCAGCCGAAGGTCACCACCCTGTCGGCGTCCTCGGTGAGCGAAACTAGCGTGTCCATCGTGGACATGGGACAGGCTTCGCTGGCCCCCATCTTTCGCACCCTCAGGCACGTCCCGCAGCTGAGGGCCTCGCCGCCCAGGTCGAGGAACCTCCTGCAGACCTTCTTGACTTCGAAGCGCGCCTCGTCGACCGAGTCGATCTCCACCGCCGGGCCGAGCAGGAAGACGGAGACCCTGTGGCCCTTCGAGAGCGACGCGCAGGCGAACCTGAAAGCGTTCCACATGGTCTCGGGGTCCTTGGTGTTTATGACGACCGCGTACTTCATCGCCAGGTCACGCTGCCCTCCGGACAGGCGATCGGCCCCCGGCCTGCCGGGCCGCAGCCCCCCCGCCCCCGATTCCGCTGTCGCTGCGCCCCGGGCGGTCCCGCATCATGCCCATACCATGGCCTCTGGCATATGTTTATGTATCGGGAAGTGCCTATTTGTTTGACATCATACATGACAGAGACTAGCATAATCCTGTACAAGACGCTCGACCTTACCGGGCAGTCGTGCGCCGGTGTGGTGGGAGAACTCTCCGGCGTTTACGAAGAGATGCGTCCCGGAGAATATGTCGACGTCCTGATAAAGAGCGACAGCGGAAAGAAGGACATACTGGCCTGGGCCTCCAGGGTCGGGGCCCGCGTCAGGGAGGCGCAGAGCGGAGGGGCCGCGATCAGACTCCTGGTGGACAGGGTGAAGTAGACGGTTGAAGACCATCGCGGTCGCGGGCGGGGGCATAGGAGGGACGATCGTAGCCAACAGGCTGTGCGAAAGGCTCAGACCCGAGATAGAGAAGGATGAGGTGAAGGTGGCCGTCTTCGACAGGTCGGGCCAGCACGTCTACCAGCCCGGGCAGCTCTTCGCGGGGTTCGGGCTGGAGCAGCCGTCAGACCTCGTGAAGAGCGAGGAGCAGCTCCTGAGCCCGAAGGCCAGGCTGATGCAGGGGAAGGCTGGCGAAATCACCAAGATAGACGTGGCGAACCACGCGTTGAACACGGGCGACGGAAAGAGCCATCCCTATGACTACCTGGTCATGGCCACCGGTTCGGTGCTGGACTGGGACCTGGTCCCGGGACTGAAGGAATCGATGCTGTCGGTCTGGGACATGGAAGGTGCGCAAAGGCACCTGGCCGCGCTCAGGGGCTTCCAGGGAGGGACCATAGTGGTCAACGTCGCCAGGCTGCCGCACAAGTGCCCCGTCGGCCCCCTCGAGGAGACGCTGATGCTGGAGGACTACCTGAGAAGGAGGGGGCTCAGGGACAAGACAGAGCTGGTGTATGCCTACCCGATACCCGGCGTCTTCGGGATACCGAACGTCAACAAGGTGATGACCAGGATATACGAAGAAAGGGGGATAAGGGTGGTCTCGCCGTTCACGGTGAAGGCTGTCGACCCGCAGGGCAAGACGATCGAGTCCAACGAAGGCGAAAAGTTGAAGTTCGACCTGCTTCTGGGCGTCCCGCCCCACATGGGGTCGAAGGTGGTGGGCGACTCCGCGGTCGGCGACAGGAGGAACTGGGTCCCCACGGACAAATTCTCCCTTCAGATGAAGGACCATTCGGACGTCTTCGTCATGGGCGATACCACCGACATCGCCATATCGAAGGCGGGCTCCACCGCGGACTTCGAGTCCTATGTCGTGGCCGACAACGTCGCCAACGGCATCCGGGGCTCGGACGTGAGGAAGGAATACGACGGGTCCGTCTTCTGTTTCATAGCGACCGGAATGAGCACGGCAACCTACATAAGGTTCAACTACAACACCCCGCCGGTCCCCCCTCCACCCTCGGGCGTCAACTGGTGGAGCAAGATCGCTTACAACAAGCTGTACTGGTCGGTCACGGCGAAGGCGATGGTATGAAGAGCGGGATCGTGTTGGGCTCGAACGAACTCAGCAAGCTGCTCTTCGCCGGCATGGAGGCCGTGACCCGGACCTCTCTGGGCGACCAGGTCTCCGTCTTCCTCACGATGGACGCAGTGCGGGCGTTCACCAAGGTCCCGGAGACGGGCGACTCGACGGCCGCTTCCGGGGCCGCCAAGAAGGAAGGGCGGACCTACCGAGACATGTTCCAGATGGCGAAGAAGACGGGCCGGGCGAAGCTCTACGCTTGCTCGTACGCGAGCGACCTCTTCAGCCTGGGCAGGGAGGACTACGGCGACCTCGTGGACGACATACTGGGGATGACGTCCTTCTTCGCCGAGGTGGACGGACAGATAAGCTCCGTGTGGTGAAGCGGTTGCCCCCGTCGAAGCCGAAAAGCAAGGCCGCCGACTCGCAGAAGCTGGCCGAAATCGCGGACAGGCTCGAACCGCTCATGCAGGCGCTGCCCCGGATGCAGGAGATGAAGGAGTCGGGCGCGCTGGACGCCGCCGTCAACTTCTCGTACACGTTGAAGACGCTGCAGGACATGCTGACGGACGAGGCGGTGGCCAACCTGTCCTCCGCCTCGGCATCCCTGATGGAGCTCGCCAACGCCCTGTCCAGGCCCGAGGTCAGGGACAAGCTCGTCCGGATCACGGACAACCTGGAGGGCGTCTCCTACCTGGCCCAGAAGCTGGACGAGATGAAGAGGGCAGGGGCGCTGGACGCCATCCTGGACATCGCCTACCTGGTCAAGACGCTGAAGGACATGCTGACGGACGAAGCCGTGGCAAACCTCTCCGGCAAGCTGTCGTCCCTCCTCGAATGCCTGCCGCAGGCCATCGAACTCTTCCCCCTGCTGTCTTCGAAGGTGGTGATGAGCATGGCGAGGGCCGCGGGCTCGGAGGAGGTGGCCAAGGCGGCGGAAGACCCCCCGAAGGTCGGCTTCAGGTCCTTCCTTTCGTCGCTGGGCGACGAAGACACGCAGCGGGGGATGGGCGTCCTGATGGTGCTGGCGAAGGAAGTCGGCAGGACGCTCCGGGCGCAGTGACCGCGTTCAGCCGCTGCCGAGCCGCCCGACCATGTCCCTGATGGTGTCGTATCCGCCCTGCCAGAAGTCAGCCGACGCTATGTCTATCCCCATCTCCGACAGTACGTCCCTGGGGCTGGCCGACCCGCCATACGAGAGCATCTTCAGGTAGTCGGGCACGAAGCTCTTCCCGCGCCGCTTGTACACCCTGTAGAGCGCCAGGGTGAGCAGGTTCCCGAACGAATAGGCGTAGCAATAGAAGGGCGTCCTGTATATGTGAGGGATGTAGGTCCATTCCCACCGGAATTCGTCCGGGATGTCCACCGCGTCGCCGAACTGCTCCTTAAGGTTCTCCAGGTAGAGTCCGCACACGTCGTCCACCGTCCCGCCATGGTTGAACGCTTCGTGGGCTGCGACCTCGAAGACGGCGAAGTAGACCTGCCTCTGGATGGTGGCGTACATCTCGGAGAGCTTCTCCACGGCGAGCTTCTCCCGGCCGCCGGTCTCTTCTTCCATGAGGTGGTCGTACAGGATCATCTCGCCGAAGACGGACGCCGTTTCGGCCAGCACCAGCGGCGGGGAGTACGTCAGCGGGGAATGGGACGACGCCAACTGGTCGTGCACCGCATGGCCCGACTCGTGGGCCACGGTGTAGACGTCGCGCGTGCTTCCGGAATAGGTCAGGAGTATGTAGGGCGTCACCCCCGGGGCCACGCCGGAGCAATAGGCGCCCGACAGCTTGCCTTCCCTCCTCTGCGAATCGACGTGGCCGTCCAGGAAGACCTTCTTGGCGAGCGACGCGAACCCTGCGTCGAACGAGTCGAACGCCTTGAAGACCACGCCGATCGCCTCGCGGTAGTCCAGCTTCCTCTCGGCACCGCCCACGGGGGCATAGATGTGGTACCTGGACATCTTTTTCATGTGGAGGAGCTCCGCCTTGTGCCTGAAGAACTCCTGGAAGACGCCCGAATTCCTGCGGCAGACGGACATAAGAGTCTCCACCGCGTCGTCGGGGAGGTCGTTGTCCAGGTTCCTGACGGAGATGGCCTTCGCATAGTGCCTCAGCCCCAGGTTTTCGTTGGCCCAATCCTTGACTATGTTCCTGTAGATTTCGCCGAGGTGCCTCCCGTACCGGGCGTACCTGGCGAACAGCGTCCTGTAGCAGGCCTCCCTCTTCCGCGGGTCTTGGTCGAAGGCCAGGCGCACCAGCTCCTCCGTGACGAACCTCTTTGACCTTCCGTCGTCGCCCTTCACAGTCCTGCCGTCCACCCGGAGCGTGTAGGTGAACTCGGAAGTCAGCTGTTCATAGTGCCTTATCCAGCCGGAGACCCCCGTGGTGTTCTTGACGTTTATCGCCTTCTCCACGTCCTCTTCCAGCGTGTGGGGCTTCCTCGCCCGGAGCCTCCCCAGGTAGTACGCCGCGTCCTGCCCGGGAGGCAGGAGGCCGCTCGACCGCTCCTCCGGCAGCCCGATCCACCAGAGCTTGAAGAACAGCGTGTCGTTCTCGGCCTGCGCCTGCAGGTCGTCCATCTGGGAGAGCGCGACGCCGTTCCTTTCGTCCCTGGTGTCCTCGGAGAAGAGCATGTATGCGTACGAAGAGAGCCTCGACAGCGAATCGTATATCCCCTCCAGCCGCCTGAAGGCCTTCGACACCCCCTCCCCGTCCAGGGAGTTGAGCCCCGCCTTGAGCTCCCCGAACTCCCTGAGCTCCGCCCTCAGCCCGTCCATCGCAGGCCCGAGCTCCTCCTTTGAGGGCAGTATGTCGCCGAGCCTCCATCGTCCGACCTCGACGGTTTCCATCTCCGGCGATTGAAGCGCCGCCCTTCAAAAAGTTATAAGGTCGGGACCGCCGATTACGTTATAAGGCGTTGACGCGCGCCGTCGGTCGCACATTGCCATCGGGACGAAACGCGGACGGCGGAAGGCTTTCGGGCCCCACTTCCAAGCCGAAACTCCCCGTCGACCTCAGGAACGTGATGAGGTACTTCGCGAGCGGCGTGACGGTGGTGACAAGCGCGCTCGACACGGGCGAGCCCTTCGGGCTGACCGTCACGGCGTTCACGTCCGTCTCGCTGGACCCTCCCCTGGTGCTCGTCTGCATACGGAACGAAAGCAGCGCCGCCTCCCTGTTGAAGAAGTCGAGGAGGTACTGCGTCAACATCCTCTCCTCCGGGCAGAAGGACATCTCCGACAGGTTTTCGCTAGCCGGGGAGTCCAGGCGCTTCGACGGGCTGGAGTACCGCGTCGGGCGGGTCGGGAACCCGATAATAGGCGGATGCATAGGCCACATAGACTGCAAGGTGGTCAGGGTGACGGTGCTCGGGGACCACACCGTCTTCGTGGGCGAGGCGCTGGACATACAGGCGGCCAGGGCGGAGCCGCTGCTCTACCTGGACAGGAAATACGCCCTGCTGGCCCCCGGCGGTCATCCGGGGTAGAGCGCGTCCTTCACCATCCCGAAGAGCTGCCTCGCCGCCAGCCTCGGGTGCCTGGCCGCGACCTTGACCATGGAAGAGAGGCCGAAGTCGGCCCTTATGAAGTCCAGGAACTCGTCCTGCGAAAGGCCGCGGAGTATCTCTATCTCCTCGTCCCATCCCCTGTCGTCGAGGCGGAGCCACCTCCTCTGCACCTTCACCGCCGCCTCTATCTTCCGCCGGACCCTCCTGGAGCACTCTTCTTCGTAGCTTTGCAGCGCCGCCGAATCCGTCCTCCCTTCCTTGACCGCGCGCGCGGCCGTGCTCCCTGCCAGCTCGCCGAAGGCGACGGCGTACCTGATGCCCTCGAGCACCAGCGGGTTCGACTGTCCTGCCGCGTCTCCGGCCATCAGCAGGCCGTCGGCCACCAGCTTCCCCCTGAGCCCCTCGTTGGGGACGAGTCCGTAGTGGAACTCCAGCGGCGACACCCTCCCCAGCCTGTCCAGCGGGCGCGGCCTCTTCTCCAGCAGTTCCAGAAGCCTCTGGACCGGGTTGGCGGTGGACTCCGGCCTTCCGACGCCCACCCCTATCCTCGCCCGGTTCCTTCCGAGGGGGAAGATCCATGCGTACCCTGCTGGGGAGTATTCCTGCCCCACCATCAGCGTCCACGAGTCTTCGTCCACCGCCTCCACCGTCGCCTCGAATTCGGCCCCGACCCCGAACCTCTCCCATTCGCCCGCGACCCCCACGTCCCTGCCGACGACCGTCCTCGCCCCGCTCGCGTCTATCACCACCTTCGACCTGAAGGCGACGTCTCCATGCAGGGTCGACGCGACCACTCCCGCAGTCCGCACGCCTTCGCGCAGGACGCCGTGCACCCTGGCCTTCAGGTGTATCTCGGCCCCAGCCTCGGCGGCCCTCTGCGCCAGGAACTGGTACGTCCTCCTTACGTCCAGCACAGCCGCCTTCGCCTCCGAGCCTCGTATGACCACTTCGTTGCCGGGCGAGAAGAAGGAAAAGCCGGAGAGAGGATGGTAGAGCTCGGCTGGTACCCCCTGCGCCTCCATGTGGTCCGTCCATGTGACGCCGCTGGTCCTGACGTGCTGCGCTATGGCCTCCTCCTGCTCGAGCAGAGCCACGCGGAGGCCGGACAGCGCCGCGGCCCTGGCTGCGGACGAACCGGCGGGGCCGCCCCCCACCACGACCACGTCGTACGCGACATCTTGAGGCAAGCCGCGCTCCTGGGGGTGTCAGGTCACTCGGGCGTCCGCGGCTTCGGCAGGCGGGGGCCGTGCACCAGGTCGGGCGGTTCCTTGTTCAGGGGCTTCTTCCCGTGGCATCCCTCGCATTCATATCCGTAGTGGTATATGCAGTACCTTTCCGTCTCGGTGCCGCACGAAGCGCACTTCAACCGCCTTCCCCTCTGGGCGTCCGCGGGCCGGCCACGTATATTAGGGTTGGCGTGTTGTTTAATTCAGGGCGACCCCGCTCTCTATGCGGCCTTGGGGTTCAAAGCGGTCACCTTCGACGTCTTCTCGGCCCTCTTCGACTGGGAGTCAACGCTCACGCCGCTGGTGCGCGACCGGGGGGTGGACGCGCCCGCCTTCGTAAGGGCGTGGCGCCAGAAGCAGCTCGCCTACGCCCAGCTCGACACCATGCTGGGCAGGGGGCACACGGGATTCAGGCGGCTGACCGAGCTGTCCTTCGAACACACCTCCAAGTCCTTCGGTGCGCCGACCGTCGCGCGGTCCGCCCTGCTGGGCGCGTGGAGCGCACTGGAGCCGTACCCGGAAGTCAGGGGGGTCCTTGCCGCGCTCAGGAGGGGGACCCTCCTCCTGGCACTGCTTTCCAACGGCGACAGGGACATGCTGTCGGAGCTGGCGGGCAGGCTCGGCGTGCGCTTCGACGACATCTTTTCGGCCGAAGAGGCCGGCGTCTACAAACCCCATCCGAGGATATATTCCCTCCCCCTTGTCCGCTGGGGGCTCGAAAGGGAGGATGTCCTCCACGTGGCGGGGAGCACGACGGACGCGCTGGGCTCGAAGGCCTTCGGCCTTCCCACCGTCCTGGTCAACAGGAAGAAGACCGCCCTGGAGGAGTTGGGGGAGCCCCCGGACTACATAATCGACGACCTGTCCGCCCTCCCCCGGCTGCTGAAGTGACGGCCTCAGGGGGTTTATATGCGGGGACGGCCTCCTGGACGTTGTTGGACTGCCCCATCTGCGCCACCGTCATGGTGGAGTTCCACTGCGAGGCGTTCTGCAGGGGCTGCGGTTACAGGATGGACTGCTCGGACGGGTGACCGTCCGGTAGGCGCGTTTTGCTTAAACAAAAACTGGCGAGAAGAGACGCTACTTCTTCAGTAAAATCTCTATGCTGCTTACGTTGCTCGTAGCGCCCGTTTCGCTATCGTTTAGTTGTT
>JAKAPW010000038.1 GCA_021811935.1 archaeon
GGACCCGCGTCCGGCTTCCGGCATGTCGGGGGATATTCCGACGCACAGGTAGATAAAGTCCATCCGAAGGCCGCCTGGAAAACGTTTATATTTTGTATGCCAATCGCATGGGAGACACGGGGTATGGCACATGCCTCCATTTGAGGAAGACGACGAGGAGTGGGAAGACGATTCGGATGACCTGGACGATGTCGAAGACGACGACGATGACGACGGCTTCTAGCATCCCTCTTACGGCCTGACCATTATTTGTCCGACCACCGCCAGAGCCTCCGCTGGGGCGCGGGGACGCAAAAAATCCGGTGTCAGGACAGCTCTTGGACCAGGACCCCGACGTTGGGGCTTCCGAGGCCGGTGGGCGGGTCGTATCCGGGCGTGGCCAGGTATCCCGTCCCAGGTGCCAGCGTGTTCGAGCCGACCGTCACGTCGTGGAAGCCATTGGTGCCCGCGAGGGCGTACAGCTGCTGGTTGACGTAGCCCAGCGGCGATCCGCTGAGCTGGTCGGCGATGGCTATCACCGCCGCCCACTGGGGGGAGCCCGCGCTCGTCCCTCCGAAGATGTAGAAGCCCGCGTAGCTGGCCACCGCGCTCCAGTATCCTATCACCCCCCCGTCCAGGTCGGCGTTGTAGGAGACATCGGAGGTGGTCCTCATGCCGAGCGGCGCCGGGCTTCCGGCGCTGCAGGGGCCGGACTGGCACGCGTACGGCGTCGCATAGAGGCCCGTCTGCCATGAAGGCAGGGAGAAGAAGACGCTGGGCGCCCCGCCGGTGGCGAGGGGCAACGTCACGCCCTGGTTCAGCAGGTAGCCGTCTTCCAGGTCGTTCCACGTGGTCTCGGACTTGTAGGCGCCGTTCGCCCCGACGTTGAGGTGTGTGCCCCCGACCGCGAGGCTGTACGGGCTCGAGGAGGGATAGAGCGCCGACGGGGACGGGCAGCCTTCCTGAGCCCCCGTGTCGCCGGCCGACGCTATGAGCGTCACGCCTGAGGAGGCGGCCTGCCTGTATATCGACTGGGACTGGACGAACTGTGAATTGTCTCCAGCGAAGGCGCATTCGGGCGCCCCGAAGCTCTGGGACCAGACCTGACCCAGGTGGTTGTCCAGCGCGTACTGTTCCGCGTTGTTTATGGCGGAGCCGTAGTTCGTGGAGGCGACGACGAGGTCTATCGTGGCGGCGGGCGCCATCGCGTGGGCGTACTCGACGTCCAGCGTGGTTTCGAACGACCAGCCTATCTCGTTCGCGGACGCCGGGTTGAAGGCGGGGCATCCCTGCGGGCATATTATGTTGAGGTTGGCGGCCGGTATGCCGAAGGCGCCGTCGAAGACCGACAGGTCGTGCCTGATGGTGGGGCTGCCGTAGGCGTCTATGATCACTATGGTTTCGCCGGCCCCGGCGTTGGCGTAACCGCCGACCAGCCTGTAGGCGCCGACGAAGTTGTACGCCTTCTGCATCACGGCGGGCGTGTAGCAGTGCAGGTCGAAGCTTCCGACGTTGCAGACGTTGCCCGGAGGCAGGGCCCCGGCGTCGGACGAGACGAAGTAGCGCGGGGGACTGGCCAGGTAGACGATGTTGCCGCTCGCCGACGTGCCGGCGAACGTGGGGACGATCGCGGGTGCGGCTATCAGCGCTGTCAGGAGAATCGCTGTCGCGTAAAAACGTCGCATCACGACCGGTAATCCCCCGGTTATATATATCGGTTTATATGCGACTTGCGTTCGTTTCAGTCAAAGATTTAAATAAAGGACGGGAAACGTGAAGGAAGGAATGTATGTCCTGCCGGCCGCGCTCGAACCGTACGGCTCTCTGGTGAACCTGGCGCTGCTCTTCGTCGACGGGTTGCTGTTCGGCTTCGCGGGAAAGAAGGCCACCACGTCGATAATACTGCTGGTGCTGGCCCTACTGATGGCGGGATACGTGGGGCTGAGCATCCCCTACGTGTCGCCGACGCTGATCTTCGGCAAGCTGGGGTCTATCCTGGCCACCCTCTACGGCTCGATCGGCCCCGTCTTCCTCACCTACCCCATCGCGTTCATCGCGGGGATAGTCGTGGGCTTCTGGAAGGGCTGACGGGCCCAGCCTCTGTATTATCTCGACCAGCGCCCCGTGCGCGGACCTGGGGTGTATGAAGTTCACCACCCTGGAGCCCTTTATCTCCCGCGCCCTCGGGTAGACGGTCTCCACGGACCGGGCCGCCAGCTCGCGGGTGGCCGCCTCCGCGTCGTCCACCGCCAGCGCCACGTGGTGCACCCCCTCCCCCCTCTTCGCGAGGAACCTGGCGACGGGCGTGTCGGATGAGAGCGGCTCCATCAGCTCCACGTAGCCGCCTCCCACGCGCAGCATGGCGATCCTGACGCCCTCCTGGGGGACCTCCTCGGTCCACGCCACGCGGCAGCCGAGCACATCCGTGTAGAAGCGCACGGCCTCCTCCAGACTCCTGACCGCCATGCCGACGTGGTCTATGCGGGACGGGGCCTTCACCTTGCGCCCCCCCTTCGGGCCGCTTCGCCCACGGCTGCCACTATCCTTTCGAGCGGAGAACCCGGCCCGAAGACCGCGAAGACGCCCGCCTTCTTCAGCCTCGCCGCGTCCTCGTCCGAAATTATCCCCCCCATGAGGACGGGCCTGGTCAGCCCCCTCTTCTTCATCTCCTTCAGGAGGTCGGCGGCCAGTTCCATGTGCGCCCCCGAAAGCACACTCAGCGCTATGACCGAAACGTCCTCGTCGGCGGCGGAATCCACGATCGTCCTCACGCTCTGGTGGACGCCCAGGTAGACCACTTCGAAACCAGCGTCCATCAGTGCCCTCGCTATCACCTTCGCCCCCCTGTCGTGGCCGTCCAGCCCCGCCTTCGCCACCAGGACCCTTCCCCTCTGCGCACGGGCCGCGTTCATGTGTGGCCGTCGGGCGCGCCAGCATACTAAAGGCTTTCCGGCCCCCCGTGAGGGATCAGAAGTATGAGCTCGGGGACCGCGCGAAGATGGCGGCCCCCACGGCGCTCACCATGTCCCCGTAGAACGACTTCCTGAACTCCGGAAGAGGGTGGGCGAGCATCTTCTGCGCGGCCTGCACCGAAGGGACGATGAATTCGTCCCAGTTGTTGAGCGCCAGCGAGCCGCCTATCACCAGCACCTCCGGCCAGTAGACGTTGACGACGCTGGCGAGGCCGGCCGCGTTCATGCGGCACAGCTCCTTCATCAGCACCCGGCCGAACGCGTCGCCCCTTTTGCACAGCCCGAAGACCCGCTCGGGCGACAGCGCCCCGCCCGACAGCAGGCGCTCCAGCTCGCGCCCCCCCTCCCTCGACGCGAGCTTCGCCGCGTACGCCGGAACGTTGGCGCCGGAACAGTACGATTCCCAGTGGCCGCGCCCTCCGCAGGCGCACTGCATCAACCCGGTGTAGTCCACCACTATGTGCCCCACCTCGTGGGAGTTTCCCTCGCTTCCGGCCACCAGCCTCCCGCCCAGGAAGGCCGCCCCTCCTATCCCTGTGCTGAGCGTGACGTATGCCATGTCCTGGACGCCGGAGTGGAGCGCCTCCCTTTCGGCCACCACGGCCGCCACCGCGTCGTTCAGTATCACGGGGGTGACGCCGAAGGCCGCCCCGAGCGCGGAGGCGACGTCCGTCTCCCCCAGGTCGGCGTTGGGTATCCTGAGGACCAAGTTCCTCCGCATGGAAACGAACCCCGCCACCCCGACGCCGGCCTTCGAGAAACTTCCGGGGTGGTTCCCCACCATCCCCTCTATCTGCCGCACGATGGAGCCTGGCGGGTCGCTCGTGTCCAGGGCGGCGCGGTCGGACCAGGCGACCGCGTTGTCTTCGTCGAGGGTGCAGGCGCGGAGGTTCGTTGCGCCTATGTCTATCCCCAGCACTCGCCCGGACATGCGACCTCCCGGAGACGCACATCTCCGGCCCCCACATTTAAGAGCTTCCCGCGCTCAGGGGCAACGGATTGGAGATAGCGAGCAGGACCAGCGGCGGCGTCCGCTGGATAACGCTGAACCGCCCGGCCAAGGCGAACGCGATGAGCCTGGCCATGTGGAGGCGGCTCAGGGAGGAGGTGGTCGGAGCCTCGGCCGACGCCGGCGTGAGGGTCATAGCCGTGACCGGGGCGGGGAAGTACTTCTGCGCGGGAGAGGACATAGCCGACCTGGCCGACGCGGACACGGTAGACGCCTCGCTTTCCGTCTTCCTGGACCACATCAGGCCGGCCTTCGACGCGATAGCCTGCTCCCCCAAGGTGGTGATAGCGGCGGTGAACGGGCCGGCCGTCGGGGCGGGGACGGAGCTGACGCTCGTCTGCGACCTGGCCGTCGCGAGCAAGGACGCGTACTTTGCCCTCCCTCAGGGGAGGCTCGGCATAGGCCCCTCCATAGCCCTGGGCACGGGGCTCTCCGTGCTGGGCCGAAAGAGGCTGGCGGAGATGGTGCTCACGGGGAGGAGGGTTCCGGCCCAGGAGGCGGCGGCCTGGGGGCTCGTCAATTCTGTGTGCGAATCCGACCTCGGGGAAGAGGTGGAGCGGCTCGCGGAGGAGGTGGCGGCCGTCCCCGAACCGCTGCTCAGGCTGACCAAGGAGGTGCTGGTCGGGCAGGTCAGGACGGCCGTCTACCACGCGTCCTTCCGTGACATAGCACTCTTCTCCCAGTCCACGGAGACCAGGGACGGGATAGCATCCTTCCTCGGCGGGGACCGCAGGAAGGCCCCCAAACGATAATCTACATATTGTGCGGTCCGCCGGAGAAACGACGAAACCAATAGATATTTATACAACTTTTGCGTATCACCGAATAACGAATTGTCCTCAAGCAGCAAAACGGGCTCGGAGCCCAAAGTAGATGTCCTCGGGGGGCCGGTGGACAGGGTGGCCGTCACGCGCTACGACCCGTCGAAGGGGCAGGTGGAGTTGACGAGGGAGTTCCCGGAGGAAGGATACCTCTGGAACAAAGGTTTCCATCCCACGCCCATCGCCCTCAGGACGTGGGGGGCATGGACCTACCTCGCCATCTGGTTCGGCATGGTCACCATAGTCCCGACGTGGACGCTGAGCAGCGTCGGCCTCCAGTTCTTCGGCCTGACCTGGTGGCAGTCCGTATTCCTGATGTTCCTGGGGAACCTGATAGTCCTCATCCCCATGATCATCCAGTCGCACGGCGGCGCCAGGTACGGGATGTCCGAGCCACAGCTCACCCGCAGCAGGTGGGGGATATACGGCGCCCAGATCGCGTCGTGGATAAGGGCGATCATATCGATGGGCTGGTGGGGCGTCGAATCCTACATAATCACCGAGGCGGCCGTGGCCATGTACATACTGGCCACGGGGCAGATCGGGTCGCTCGAAATATCCAAGGCGAGCGCGCTGTCCCTCTCCGTCTCCTTCCCGAGCGTCTTCTGGCCCACCTTCGGGATAGTCATAGTCACCCAGCTCGCCATATTCTACGTCTCTCCGCCGGAAAAGGCGCAGCCCGCCCTGAAGTGGCTGGCCAGGATAGCCGCCCCCATAGTGGCCATCGGGTTCGCCTCCATCTTCCTCTACACGATGAGCGCCTCCGGCTGGAACTTCACGCCGATAACCTCCATCAACACGACGGTGACCCACAATTTCGGATGGTGGGTCGGCGCCTTCGCCTTCCTCAACGCCAACGTCGCCTACTGGGCCACCATGGCTCTGAGCATGCCCGACTTCACCAGGTTCGCGAAGTCCCAGAGGGCGCAGACCTACGGGCAGATACCCATGCCCTTCATGATGGCGATAATCGGCGCGATAGGCATCATAGCCACAGGGGCGACGATAACGCTGGGGCTCAACGGCGGGCAGGGCATAGGGGACCCCGTGGTGCTCGCGGCCGTCTACCTGCCCAACGGATTGAACTACTTCGTCCTCTTCGTCTTCCTTCTGGCGACCTATGTCGTCAACGTCTTCGCAAACACCGTGGCGCCCGGCTACGACATAGCGAACACCTATTCCAAGCACCTGACCTGGTTCAGGGGGATAGTCATCGGCGTGGTGATCAGTGCCCTGCTCGGCGCCTGGAGCTTCTACGCCGAGGGGGCCTACGGCTACATATTCAACTGGCTCCTGGCGTACGGCGCGCTGCTCGGCGCGGTCGAGGGCGTGATAGTCTTCGACTACGCGGTGCTCAGGAGGTTCAAGTTCGAGATAGTGGACTCGTACCTGAGCCGCGGGAGGTTCAGGTACGCGGGAGGGTTCAACCCGGCCGCGATAATAGCCTTCCTGGCCGGGACGGGGACCACGTACCTGTCGTACTGGGGTCTGGTCGTCAACCCGGTCACCGACATGCTCTACGCGAACTCGTGGATATCCGCCTTCCTGATAGCCGGGGTGGTCTACGTCCTGCTGATGGTCGTCTGGGTGATCCCGAAGTACCAGCCCTTCCTGAAGGGAGGGCTCGGCAGCGGATACATGAGCGAAGAGACCAGGAAGACGTTCCAGAAGGAGTAGGTCACGCCCTGGCCATGGCCGCCAGCATCCCGGCCGCCCTCCCCGCCCCCTGGTAGTCCTTGGGCGGCGTCCGCCTACCCAACCTCTGCACTATTAGCTCGTCCAGCCTCCCTATGTCTTCCGGCCGGAAGCCTATCGCCTCCGCGTTGCGTTCCTGCTCGAAATGGTGCTTGAAGGGTATGGCTATGATCGGCGTCCCGTAGCTCGCCGCCTCGTCGATGGTGCTCTTCCCCGCGGAGGTGATCACTAGGTCGGCGGCGGCTACCAGCTCGTGGTTGTCCCTCACCACCCCGAGGTGGTGGACGCCTTCCCATGACGCCCTCCTGCCCCCGGTCACCACCATGAAGGCGTCCCGCAGGCCGAGTCCGCGGAAGGCCCCGACCGCCGCACGGGCCAGGCGGCCGCCCAGGCCGCTCCCGCTCATGCTGAAGAGCACCATCGAGCCTCCTGCGGGAAGGCCGTATTCTGACGCGAGCTGCTCTCTGCCGCGGGCGACCCTGCGCACCACCGGCGTCACGTGGCGGACGTTCCCCCTGTCCTCGCCGAAGTCCGGGACGAGTATGCAGGAGACGCGCCGCTGCAGGTCCTCGTACCACCTTCTGGCCCTTCCCTCCATGGCCCTGGAGAGCGGCGACCTGGCGAACCCGAGCTGCAGCTCGTCGGACACCATCGCGTTCTTCAGCCCCGTCTCGAGGGCCAGGGAAAGCGATGAGAACTCTTCGTCCCCCACCACCAGGTCGGGCCTCTCCGCCTCCAGCAGCCGTGCCATCCTCTTCCTGTTCGAATTGTAGCTCCTCCAGTACCTGAGGTACCAGAGGGACGGGAGGGCGACCCTCCCCCTGACCTCTATCGGGTTCGGCCCCTCCACTATCCTGTCCACCCTGAACCCGTACGACTCCAGCGCGTCCGCGGCCGCCCCGCCCGCGGCGTATCGCACGTCCACCCCCATCCGCAGCAGCTCCAGCCCTATGGCCGCCGCCCTGGTGGCGTGGCCCAGCCCTATGGGGCTGACGGCGTAGAGGACGGAGGCGGCGCTGCCCTGCGGCGGCATGTCGCATCCTCAAAGGGTGGCGGGAGGGGGCGGGAGCTCCCTTTCCGCGGCCAGGGCCAGCTTCATCACGACCTCTTCGCCGTAGGGCCGCCCGGCCAGCTGCGCGCCGACCGGGAGCCCCTCCGAAAGGCCGGCCGGGAGGGAGACCGCGGGAAAGCCCGTCAGGTTGTGGACCACCGTCAGGGACGTAAGGGTCCGGTAGAGCTCGCCGAGCCCTTCGCTCCCCCCTTGCCTCGGCGCCACCACCGGCGTCGTCGGCGTGGCTATGGCGTCGTACCTTCCGAGCAGCGCCCCCAGCCGCCCCCTTATCCTTCTGCGGTTGATCAGCGCCTCCACGTACTCCACGGCGGTCACCTTCCCCCCCGCCTCCAGGAATCCGCGCATCTCCCCGGAGTAGTCCTGCGGCCTCTCCCTGAACCACCTGCGGTGGAACGCGGCCGCTTCGCTGCGCCTGATGCATATCCACGTGTCGCGGAAGAGCTCGGCCGGCGGGAACGCCTCCTCCTCCCAGGCCATCCCCGACGAGTCGAGGAAGCGGAGGAACTCCTTCTTCACGCCGTCGCTGACGGAGAAGTCGTCGAGGTCGGCGGGGACGCAGACCCTGCCGCCGGCGGGGGGCGCCGGCCGGGCAGCCCCTCCCGATATAGTCTTCAGCATGAGCATGGCGTCCTCCACCGACCTGGTGAGCGGCCCCACGTGGTCCAGCCGCCAGCTGGCCGGGACCACCCCCTTCTTGCTGACGAGCCCGTACGTGGGCTTGACCCCCACCACGCCGCAGAAGGACGCGGGTATCCTGATCGAGCCCCCGGTGTCCGTCCCGAGCGACCCCGGCACGGCGCGGAGGGCCACCGCGACGGCCGAGCCCCCGCTGGACCCGCCGGCGGTCCTGAGCTCGTCCCACGGGTTCGGGACGTTTCCGTGCCAGGGGTTGTTGGTCGTCACCCCCGTGGCGAATTCGGACATATTGTTGGTGCCGACTATGATAGCGCCCGCCCGCCGGAGCCTTCCGACCACGTCCGAGTCCCGCGTCGGGACGAAGTCCGAGAGTATCCTGGAGCCGGCGGTGCATCTTTCGCCGCCGACGTATATGTTGTCCTTGACCGAAACGGGCACCCCTGCCAGCGCCCCCACCGCCTTCCCCGCCTTCAGGTCCCTCGAAACCTCCGCGGCCGCCGAGAGGGCGCGCTCCTCGAAGACGGACAGGAAGCACCTGAACCTCCGGTCGGCCTTCCTTATCCTTTCGATGGAGAGCGACACCAGCTCTACGGGGTCGATCCCGCCCGACCGTATCATCCCGGCCTGGGCCGCCAGCCCCATGTCGAGCGCGCTTCGGGCCATACGCCGTGCCCGGCGGCGCCGCGGGCGTATATACGTGGCGGAAGTTGAGCGACGGCTAAATATCCCCGGCCCGATCTGGGCCGCATGGCTGACGAATTCGAGGAGGACGACGCCGTCACCGCGGCCGTGGAGAAGGTGTCGCGGAGCGTGGTGACCATATCCACCGTCCAGCTGGCGAGGGACTTCCTCCGGCCTCAACCGGTCCAGGGGATAGGCTCCGGGGTGATAGTCCATCCCGACGGTTACATCGCGACGAACAACCACGTGGTGGAAGGAAGCAGGGAGCTCGAGGTCGTCTTCGGGGACGGCGAGCACCTGCGCGGCAGGGTGGTCGGCGAAGACCCGTCGAGCGACCTGGCGGTGGTGAAGGTGGAGCGGAAGGGGCTGGCCGCGGCGGACCTGGCCGACTCCGACAGGCTGAAGGTGGGGCAGACCGTCATAGCGATAGGGAGCCCCTTCGGCTTCTTCCTCCGGGGGCCGACGGTGACCAAGGGCGTCGTCAGCGCGGTGCACAGGGACGTCAACCTGGGCGAACAGATACTGGAGAACTTCATACAGACGGACGCGGCCATCAACCCGGGGAACAGCGGGGGTCCCCTGGTGGACCTGCGCGGGCACGTCGTGGGCATGAACACGGCGATGATACCGTTCGCCCAGGGGATAGGCTTCGCCATACCCTGCAACACGGTCAGGAAGGTGGTGGAGGACCTGATAATCTACGGCAGGGTGAACAGGACGTGGCTCGGGATAGTCGGCATGACGATGGACAGCCACGTTGCCATGATGTACAACATCCCCCCCGAGAACGGGGTCGGGGTCGCCGGGGTGGCGAACGGGGGGCCCGCCGACAGGGCGGGGATAAGGCCCGGGGACATAATAACGAAACTGGACGACTCGAAGGTGGAGTCGGTGGGCGACCTCAGGAAGGAGGTGCTCGCGAAGAAGCCCGGCCAGAAGCTGGCGGTCGAGGTGGTCAGGAACGGGGACCGCTACTCGACCATGGTCGTCCTGTCCCAGGAAGAATGACGCCTACCCGTACTCCGACCTTTCCACCACGTTCAGCGGCCTCTCCCCCCTCAGGTACCTGCGCAGGTTCTCCATCGCCATCCTGACCGGCCTGCGCGTGGGGTGGCTCGTGTAGCCGGAGACGTGCGGCGTCGCCAGGTAGTTGGTCATGTGGAGCAGGTCGCCGTCGAATTCCTCCCTTCCGTCCACCGACCAGCCCACGTCCGTGGCGTAGCGGAAGGACGGCCGCGACCTCAGGTGCTCCGCCAGCGCCCGCCTGTCCACCAGGTCGCCCCTGGCCACGTTGACCAGTATCGCGTCCTCCTTCATAACCGCCAGTTCCTCCCTCCCTATGATATTCCGGGTGAGGTTGGTCAGCGGAAGGGCCAGCACCGCCGCGTCGGAACGGCGCAGGACCTCCATGAGGCCGTCCCTGCCGGCGAAGCCCACCTCGCCCCCTGCCCTTCTGGAATACGACAGGACCTCCATGCCGATCCCCCTCCCCGCCCTGGCAGCCACCCTGCCTATCCCTCCGTAGCCCAGCACCCCGAGGACCGCCCCGCGAAGAAGGTGCGTTCCCGGGTATATGGCGGCGTCGCGCCGGTCTGCCATCGACAGGCTGTACCGGACGACCCACTTCGCCGCGGCCATCAGGAGACCGATGGCGAACTCCCCCACCTCTTCGGAGAAGGCCCCCGCGTTGCTGCAGAGGGTCGCCCCCTCCGGGATCAGCCCGAGGGGGAGGGCGTCGACGCCGGCGAAGAGGCACTGGACCATCTTCAGGCCGCCCAGGAGCCGCAGCCTCTCCCCGGACAGCCTCCCGGGCCACCATGCAGTCAGCATGCAGTCGACCGAGGGCAGAAGGCCGTCGAGCTCCTTGTCGGACAGCCTCTCCTCGAAGTGAACTTCGGTCGAGGGGGCCGCCAGGTCGCCTTCGTCGAGGGCGATCGTCTGGGATGTCGATACGAGGAGGTTGTGCTTCAAGGCGCTGCGTCTCCAACGTCGTCCTAGATATATCTAAAAGGGAGGGCACCGCATCGGACTGTCGTTGAAGGCCGCGAGGTTCCACGCGTCGGGCGGCCCAGAGGTCCTTTCCTTCGAGGACGCCCCCGACCCGCGGCTCCGGGACGGGGAGGCGCTTGTCAGGGTCGAGGCATGCGGGGTCAACAGGCTGGACGTCTGGCTCAGGAGCGGCAGGTACAAGACGTACACCCCGCACGTCCTGGGGACGGACGTCGCGGGCGTGGTGGAGAAGGCCCCCGCCGGCTCACCCGTCGGCGAGGGAGGCAAGACGCTGGTCTATCCCGTCATCTCCGACGGAAGCTGCCCCCGCTGCCTGTCGGGCAGGCCGAACACGTGCCCCAACATGGGGCTCCTGGGGGCGGTGGCCGACGGCGGCTACGCCGAATACGTGGGCGTGCCCGCGGCGAACCTGCTCCCGCTGGAGGGGATGGATGCGCCCGCCGCGGCCGCACTGCCCGTGAACTTCGGCACCGCCTGGAACGCGCTGGTGAGCAAGGCCCGCGTCTCGCCGGAGGACACGCTCCTGGTGTGGGGCGCCGCCGGGGGGGTGGGGCACGCGGCCGTCCAGATAGCCAGGCTCTTCGGGGCCACCGTGATAGCTGCCGCGAGGGGCAAGGAGAGGACCGGGAAGCTCGGCGGCCTGGGGGCGGACCATGCGGTCGACTACTCCGTGCGGGACCCGGTCGGCGCAGTGATGGACGTGACCGGCGGGGCCGGGGCGACCATGGTCTTCGACCACGTGGGCTCCGAAACATGGGGCAAGAGCATCGACTCGCTGGCGAACGGCGGGAAGCTGCTGGCCCTCGGCACGACCACCGGGGCGGACGTGCGGGTCGACATAGGGAAGGTCTACAGGAAGGAGCTGACGATCCAGGGGGTGTACGGCATGACCAGGAAGGACCTGCTCGCCGTCATGGCCCAGGCCAGGCGGGGACGCCTGCGCCCTGCGGTGCACATGGAACTCCCCCTGGCCTCCGCCGCCGACGCCCACAGGATGCTGGAGTCGAGGGAGGTGTTCGGGAAGTTGGTCCTGCGCCCCTGAGCAGCGCTCAAATACTGGTGCCTCCTTTCCGCAGGGTGGGCCTTTGGCGATGGTGGGAATCGGCGACAGGATGCCCGACGTGGCGCTGCTGAAGGAGGACGGTCGGGAGGTCCGCATCGGGGACTACCTGGGCAGGTGGCTTGTGATATACTTCTACCCGAAGGACGGCTCCCCCGGCTGCACCAGGGAGGCGTGCGCCTTCAGGGACATGCACGACGATTTCTCCAGGGCGGGGGCGACCGTCTTAGGCGTCAGCTCCGACCCGCCGGAGTCCCACAGGCGGTTCAGGGGACGATACTCCCTCGACTTCGAGCTTCTCAGCGACCCCGGGGGCGCGGCGAGGAAGGCGTTCGGGGTGCCGAAGACGCTCGGCCTCATAGACGGCAGGGTGACGTACGTGGTGGACCGGGAGGGGGTCGTCAGGCACGTCTTCAGGTCGCAGGTCAGGGCCGCGCGGCACGCGCGGTTCGCCGCGGACAGTCTTGCCGAAGGGCGCGCATAACGTTTTTGAGCCGACCGCAATATATGAAACGCGCCCGTGCCCTCGATCGAACTCCTCATCTCTGCCCTCCTCGGGGTGATGCTCGTCGCCTCCGCCGTCTCCCACAGGGTCAAGGTCCCGTACACGCTCGTCCTCGTCTTCCTGGGCGTGATCCTGGCCACCTTCTCCCTCTCCAGCACCATAGGGGTCAGGCAGATCTACGAGGAGCTGGTCAAGGGCGGCCTCTTCGTCGGCCTGGTGGTCCCCCCCATACTGTTCGAAGCGACGATGAACATGCGCTCGGCAGAACTGAGGAAGGTGTTGAGGCCCGCCATCGTGCTGGCCACGGTCGGCGTCGCCGTAGCCACGCTCGTGGGCGGCCTGCTCCTCTCCGAGGTGTTCGGGCTGCCTCCTTACGTGGCCTTCCTCTTCTCCGCCATAATAGCGCCCACCGACGTCGCGACGGTGCTGGAGGTCTTCAGGACCGCCAGGGTACCTTCCAGGCTGGCCGCCCTCATGAACACCGAGGCGGCGTTCAACGACGCGACGGCCGTCATAGTCTTCTCCGTCCTCCGCGAGTCGGTCAACGTCCTGAACCTTTCGGTCTTCGACGCGCTGAGGCAGTTCATGCTTACCTTCGGCGGCGGCCTCCTGGTGGGGGTGGCCGTCGCCTACGCGATGGAGTTCTCCGCCAGGCAGATAACGGACAGGCTGTCGCAGGCGGTGCTGACCGTCTCCGCGGTCTACGGCTCCTACGCGTTCGCCAGCGCCTTCGGCTTCTCCGGCCTGGTCGCCGTCGCCATAGTGGGGCTCTTCTACGGGAACTTCACCATGAAGACCTCGATCAGACCTACCACCAGGGACACCGTCAGGAACTTCTGGCAGATAGCCGCGTTCATAGGGAATTCCGTGGCCTTCCTCTTCGTCGGCCTGAGCGTCGACCTCTTCGAACTGGCCGCCGGCCTGGAGATAATACTGGTCGCATACCTTGCGGTGACACTGACCAGGATGGTCTCGGTCTATCCCATACTGTACGTCGTGGACAGGCGGACCAAGGAGATACCGGGGAGCTGGAAGAACGTCGCCGTGCTCGGCGGCATGAGGGGCGCCCTGTCGATAGCGCTGACCGCCTCCATATCCTCCGCCCTGCCCTTCAGCGGCCTCATAGGGACCATGGTGCTGGGCGTGGCCTTCCTTTCCATAGTGATTCAGAGCCCCCTGCTGTTCAGGTACATACGCAGCAGGTTCAGGGCAGAGCAGGAGGTGACGAGCGAAGAGATCAAGGTCAGGCTCTCCCAGGCCATTTCGGCCGTCAACGCGGTGAAGGAGCTCAGGGACGAAGGGCAGATATCCGAGGAGGAGTTCTCCATCCAGATCCAGGACTGCAAGGAGAGGCTGGGCGAGATAATAGAAGACGTCGGCACCGTCCGGCCCGCCTACAGCGACACAGCGAAGAAGGCGCTCGAGCTCTACCTTTCCCTCCCCGCCCTCGACAGGGGCGCCAACGGCGCCGGCGGGATGGAGAGGGTGCAGCGGACCGTCAGGAGGATGCTCGAATCCGCCCGGCCGAAGAGGCAGCGCGAGGAAGAAAAGGCGTAGCTCACCGGGTCTCCTCCAGGAACCTCTCCAGCGCCGCCAGCGCGCGGCGCCCGTCCGTCCTCCTGAACCGGATCGTCCCGCCGGGCGCCGTCTGCGACAGGCGGCTGAGGTACGGCTGCACCACGTACGCCACCACGGGGTACCCGCCCGTGGTCTGGCAGTCCGCAAGGAGGACCACCGGCCTCCCGTCCGGCGGGACCTGCACCATGCCGGGGAAGACGGCCAGGGAGACTATCTCGCCCTGCCCCTGCATCTTCAGCCGGGCACCCTCCAGCCTGCATCCCATCCTGTCGGACAGCGGGGACACGGCGTATTCGGAAGAGAAGAACGCGCGGAGCGCCTCGCCGGCGAAGAGGCGGGCGTGGGGGCCGACCACCGCCGGGAAGTCGTCGCAAGGCGGGCGGGGCTCCTCCGGGCGGCCGCCCCGGGTGAGCGGGCCGTCCAGGTACAGCGCGTCCCCCCGCGCGAGCCTCCTCCCTCCGACCCCGCCGAATCGCCCCGGCAGGTAGGTCGACGCGCTCCCGAGGACCCTGTCCCCCCGGAACCCGCCCCCCGCCGCCACATAGCTGACGAAGCCCGCGCCGCCGGAGGCCAGGCGGAGGACCTCCCCCCTCCGCGCCCGGATCGGGGAGTAGGTCTCCTTCACGACCCCGCCGAGCGCCGGGCGCGACCCGTCCCCCGTGACCGCGAGCGTGACGTCGTAGAGGAGCTCCATGGCGAAGTCCCCCCCGACCACCTCGACGGCCGGCCTCTCCGGCGTGTTGCCGGCCACCCTGTTGGCCGCGAAGAACGACTCCAGGTCGAGCGCCCCCGACGAAGGCACGCCGTACCTCCTGTATCCCCGCCTCCCGGCGTCCTGCACGGTGGAAGAGAGCCCCGGG
>JAKAPW010000100.1 GCA_021811935.1 archaeon
GGCCCCGGGATAGGCGGCATGACAGCCAGGTACCTGGCGTCCAGGGGCTACAGGCTCGCGCTCATCTCCAGGTCGGACTACGGGAGGGAGGTGGCCGAGGAGACGGCCTCCTGGCACGCGCGGTGCGACCTGCTGGACCCCGCGGAGACCGCGAAAGCCATCGTATCCGCGGCGGGCGCTCTCGGCGGCGCCGACGCCGTGGTCCACGCGGCGGGAGGATACTATGCCCGCAAGGCTCTGGACGAGACGGATGACGGCTTCTTCACCGCGTCCCTCCTGAACAACGTCAAGACCTTCTACAACGTGGTCAGGGCTTCGGCGCCGTACTTCAAGAAGAGGGGTGGCGGCGTGATCGTAGCCTTCTCCGCCGCGCCCAACGTATACCTGCACAGCCACGCTGGGTACGCCGCGGGGAAGGGAGGCGTTGAGTTCATGGTCAGGCTCTTCGCGAAGGAGCTGGCGGGGGACGGCATAAGGGTGAACTGCGTGTCGCCCGGATTCTTCGCCAAGACGGGCGGCCAGCCCGTCCGTTCGCAGGAGCCTCTCCAGAAGACGGGCAGGTACTCCCCCATTCACGTGGCCCAGGCTGTGGAGTTCCTGATAGAGGACGACATAATGACCGGTCAATCGGTGGTGGTGGACGGCGGGGCGTCCCTGACGGTGCGACCCGGCGAGTGACGCCAGGGTGCGGGGTGCTCCCGGCCCCCACGAGGTTGCGGGACAAGATTCTTAACCATGTGCGTTCCGCGAGCGTGGAGACATGTCAGCAAGAGGTCTGACCGTGGGGACGAAGGCCCCGGAGATCACGCTCTTCGACCAGGACAAGCAGCAGAGGCCCCTGTCCGGGTTCTGGAAGGGGGGGAACGCCGTCCTGGCGTTCTTCCCGGGGGCCTTCACGTCGGTCTGCACCAAGGAGATGTGCACGTTCAGGGACCAGGTGGGGAAGCTGGGTTCGCTCCAGGCGCAGGTGGTCGGGGTCAGCGTCGACAGCCCCTTCGCGCTGAAGGGCTTCGCGGAGAAGAACTCGATAAACTTCCCCCTGATGAGCGACCACGACAGGAGGGCCGTGAAGGCCTACGGGGTCGAGCTGCCCGACTTCGCCGGGATGCAGGGGTACACCGCCGCGCAGAGGTCCGTCTTCATAGTGGGGAGGGACGGGTTCGTGAAGTACGCCTGGGTAGCGCCCAACCCCGGGGTCGAGCCCGACTACGCCGAGATAGAGAAGAGGCTCGGGTGAGGCGTTGTCGACCATACGCATAAGCGAAGGTGAGTCGCTCCCCGAGTTCGAGCTCGAAGCCTTCCCCGGGCCCGGGAAGGTCAGGCTGTCGGATTACAGGGGGAAGTGGCTCGTGCTCTACTTCTACCCCAGGGACGACACGCCGGGCTGCACCGTGGAGGCCTGCAACTTCAGGGACTCGATAGGGGAGATCCGGAAGCTGGGCGCCGAAGTATTGGGGGTCAGCACGGACGACCCCGGAAGCCACAGGAAGTTCTCGGAGAAGTACGGCCTCAACTTCAAGCTCGCGAGCGACGCTACTGGCTCTCTCTCGTCGGCCCTCGGCGTCCTGAAGGAGGGGGCTTCCAGGCCCACCGCGGGCCGGAGCACCTTCCTGGTGGACCCGCAGGGGACGGTCAGGCGAATCTACCCCAAGGTCAGCCCGGACTCCCACTCCGGCCAGATACTCTCCGACCTCCGAACGCTGACGCGCTGACGCTTCACAGAAACCGAAGAAACCCGCACCCCTTGGCCCTTTCGTGCAATCTCCCGTCGGCCGTGACGACCTCCGTGCCAAGGGCTTCGCCAAGAGACAGGTAACAGGAGTCGTAGGCCGTGATTCCATATTCGAAAGCCAGTTCCGCCCCCCTTCTTACAACCTCGCTGCTCGGAGCCATGAAGTCAATCTGAAGCCCGAACAGATCGTCCAGGGCCTTGGCCGTCGCCGAAGGGGTGAACCCTGGCTTGAACCTGAGAGCATTCTCGATTTCGTACACCAGAAGGTCCGGCGCGACGAGGGTCATCTCTCCATCCACGTGCTCGTCTCTCAACGCGAGCGCCCGCTCGCTGCCTTCCTCCTCTGAGAACCACTTCACTGCGACCGATGCGTCCACGATTATTTCCTGAGCTCTCTCCACTTGCGGATCTCCTCCACCCCTGACCATTTCGCCTTGAACTCTGCCCTGAGGTCGTCCATGTCCCTTGCCGCACGGGCCATCCTCTCCCCGTCGCGGGCCTTGCTCTGCTTCTTTGAAGCGATCCACATCCTGAAAGCCTCCGTGGCTGCCTCGCCGACTCTGACTCCCCGTCGCACTGCCTCGGCCTTCAGATTTCTGAAGGCGCTCTTGTCGACGCCCTTTATGCTTACGCTCACGGATAATGTACAACAATTCTAACTATAATTACTTTTCCAACTCCGTAGAGACCCTATGCCCAGAAATCGCGTCCGGCTTCTTCGGAAAGCGCGATATCTCGGCGAGCTATCGATGTTCCCGTCCCTAACCCTGCCCGATGTACGCCGTAAGGCCACCTAGGAGGGGCGAAGAAGAGGGATCAAGGCGCCGGGGGAGCAGGCGCATAAAGGCGATGTCCAGGGGCAACACATGTCTCCCAGTTTGAGTGGCTGCTCCACGAAGGACTCCGGTGGCAGTGCATGTCCCTCATGCTGAGGATGAGGAGGCCTATCGTGAATATGCGGCCAACGTCATTACGGTCGGTGATAGGCTCGCCTCTCCGGCGATTCTCTGCTGCGGGCTGCGCCTTTGCGGCCGACCGTTTGTCGTGAGTGGCGATGCCTCCTGGTAGCAGCTGAGGGACGAATACCTGTACGCTCGCAGCCGGCCTGAAGCTGCGGGAGCAGGTTGGACCGATGCCGTCAGCGCTCCGAATGGGAATGCTGTATACACGTTTCTAGAAACGGCCACACTTCAGCTACGGTTATATACGGCGCGCCAGGACGATGGAAAGGAGGTAGTGCGGAATACCAACCCACGGCTCGCTCACCAAGTCTGGCAAGGTGAGGTCGCAGACGCCGAAGCTCCAGGCAAGGGAGAGGACGTTCCCCATCCCGAAGGTCAGCTCCCGCGAGAAGTTCAGGAAGCGTTTCCAGCTCAAGAGAAGGGCCGGCCAGAACTGGGTCATGCCCTAGC
>JAKAPW010000101.1 GCA_021811935.1 archaeon
GGGGGGGGGGGGGGGGGGAGCCTCCCGCGCGGCAGGACGCAGAATTCGGAGGAAAGACGGGCGTCCCCTCCTCGTTCAATGGATTCGTGTGACGCCTGCCCGTCAACTCCTCCCGATGCTCTTCGTGCCGTCCGCGTATCTGCACGGTTCCCAGGTTGGGTCCTTGTAGCCCCCCGCTTCCTTCAGTTCGGCTATATCAAAGTACCTCCACTCGTCGTGGAGCCCGTGGACCATCCCGAAGGCCAGATCGCGCCGTGGGTCGTACTCCACGACCAACCGGTAGTGGTCGCTCGTGGGGTGCAGCCACCTCTGGTGCACCACCTCCTCTTCTAGGGGGATATCTTCGGTCGCGTACAGGTCCGGCATGTCTCCATCTTCCAGCAACCCGATAAATCGACCCCCGGCTGACGTTCAGAGAAGGGCCGAAGCCGATGCAGCGCGGAAGAGGCGACGGCGTAAACATATATCAATGACCCAGCCGTTCCAGCACCGACATGGCCCGAGAGAGCCGCCGGAGCTGGATGGCGCGCAACGCCACGGGCACGAAGACGCTCGTCCGGGTCGTCTTCGGAGTCATCTGGCTGATCGATGGGGTACTCAAGTTCGAGCCGGGGCTGCCGGCCGCCTTCCCCGCCATGATCCAGGAAGCGGCCCAGGGTCAGCCGGCCTGGTTGGCCCCCTGGTTCTCGATGTGGTATTCGGCCGTCCTCCCCAACCCCGCCTTCTGGGTCTACCTGACCGGCGTCTTTGAAGTGGCGCTGGGCGTCGCGCTGGTGTTGGGGCTGCTGCGCAAGATAGCGTACGCGGGCGGGATCCTGCTCAGCCTCTTCATATGGGCCGTCCCCGAGGGGTTCGGCGGCCCGTACGGCCCTGGCTCGACCGACATAGGGACGGGCATAATATACTGCTTCGTCTTCCTCTGCCTGATGGTGATAAACGCCACCTTCGGCCCCAGCTCCCTTTCGCTCGACCGCGTGATAGAGAAGAAGGTGAAGTTCTGGGCCAGGCTGGCTGAGTTCGGAGCTTAGCGCTTGAAGACTTTTTAGTGCCCCAGGCCGCGAGCTGCCCCCGTGCGAGTCCCCCTGAGCGTCCTCGAAACCGCCTCAAGACACTTCCCCGGCTCCTCCCTGGCCGTGGCGGGCTGCGCCGCCTCGCGCATCCGTTCCCGCTACTGTGAAATAGACCTGCTCGCCTATCCCGCCTCGGGGCAGCCGAAGCTGATAGAGAGGAAGGACGTCCTCTACAGGGTGGTCCCGCTGAAGAGCCGGGCGCAGCTCTACCTGGGGGAGATGCAGGTGGCCCGGGACGAAAGCTGGAGCCTCTCGTCGCTCTCCGCGGGCAGGGACGAGAAGAAGGTGGCCAGGCTGAGGCGCGCCGCGTCCCTCCGCAGGCAGGACGCCGCAGCGTCGTTCGCGGCCGAGGCCTTCGCCGCCCGCAGGAAGGAAGATCTCGCCGCCTCGACCCTGAACATGCTCTCCGCAGTAGCAAGGGCAGCCGAGGCCGCCCTCCTCGCTTCAGGGGAGCCCATCCACCCCTCCCACATGGTCGCGCGGCTGAGGGAGAGGGGGGAGCTGCCGCCGCTGGCCGCCATAGCCAGCTTCGACCTGCCGAGCACGTCCAACTGCCAGAGGAGGATCGGGGCGCTCGAATCCGCCCTGCCTCCACTGGAGGCCAGGATCGCCGTGAGGAAGCTCAGGGGGGCGCTCGGGGAGGGGAGGCCCTTCGACATGCTCTTCTATTCGTATTGGCTGATGGCAGGGATGCTCGAGAAGGGGCAGCATCTGGCCGTGCCGCTGGGGGCGCATCTCAGGATAGCGCTCGACCAGTCAGAGCTCGACCGAAAGCTGGAGGAGACGGCGTCTCTGCTCAGGCGGGTCATGGCTGCGGGGCGGGCGATACAAGATGAAAATCAACGTAAACGACGGACATGGTAGTACCCGGCCGCGACCAGGGCGAAGCCCAGGACCAGAAAGAGGACGGGCACCGTCCAATTGACATAGAAGACAGACAGGCCGCCGCCCGCCGGGCTCTCCGCATACTGGGTCAGGGTGAGCCCCACGATCACGAAGAAGGTGCCGAACGTACCCAAGACGACGGTCTTCCTTGGAACCATCGCGTCGACGCCACTGGACCGACGCGCGCGCCCTGGGTATATAGTTCTACTGCGCAGAACGGCTGTCCCCCCTCCGCAGCCTGCCTGGCTTCCCACGCCAAGAAGGAAGGACCGGCAGCGGCAGGACCAGGCTTCGACCCATGGCCGGCGGCACACGCGGCCGTCGAAGGCTGGAAAGAAACGCGGCGCCGATTGGGATACATGTCGCTTGGGGCATCTGAGGAAAGTGCGGCGGACTCGTGGGAGCCCAAACGGCCACTACGCCGGGGCATCAGTTCATGTGTCAGACTTTTGGCTGCCGTCATCGCCGTGCGAACTTGGGCTGCCTTCCTGCTGGGTCATGTGGACGGAGGCGCTGATCTGCCCCACGAAGGCAACCGCGGGAGTGAGCCACGAAGCTTCGTACGTCCCTTTCATATTCACCTGGGGCCCCTCCATGTGGAACTTGCCGGTGGAGCTGAAGCCCGTCAGCAGGCACGTGGAAGGCGGAAGGCCCAGCTGTGAGGAGCACGGGATGCCCGACCGTGGGATGGTGGACGTGCCTCCGTACGTCCCGTTCACGTCCAGGGCGGCGATGTTCATGCCGACGAAAGCTATGCTGCCATGCTCTGTTTCCGTCCCCTGGAGCAGGTTCTCTTTGGCGTTGCTGGTTTCCGTGAACCGTCCGCTCACCGCCTGGCCGCCCAGCGTCCCCGTCACCGTACCGCCGAGCTGCACACCCTCCCACTGGACGATTGCCTTCTTGTAGGTTGAGACTATCACCAGAGAGCCGTCCGGCGACATGATTACCGTCTGCCCGCCGAACGGGTTGAGGAACGCCAGTTCCACCACGAGGAGCTGAGGCGTGCTGCTTCCTTCCGACGTGACCGTCCCTGCCACGAGGAAGAACACCGGGATGGCGCCGGTGTCAGTGCTTGCGCACGCGGGAGTCGGCACGGTCAGAGAAGGAAAGCACTCACCGGGAATCATGCCCACTATCGGGCC
>JAKAPW010000039.1 GCA_021811935.1 archaeon
CGTCGTGGCGATGGCCCGCATCTACGTTCGATATTCCCACCGGCTCGTCTTCGTCGCACATTGGTGACCGGTTTTGTTTCGTTATGTCGATTTATGTCTTTCGTCTTCGCCAGCCTGACATGGTTTTTCCTTGTCCATTGCGTTGTTGCCAGTTCATATTGGCGGAGTTGCATTCTGGTTAGACCGGTCCCTGCCCTGCATTTCTCCGTTCGACCTCCAAGCGGTCCGCGCCGGCGGAGGGACCGCCTACAGGCCGGTCAGGACGCTGACCACGTCGCCGAAGAAGTAGAGCAGGACGGTCGCCCCCAACATCACGCCGGCCAGCTCGGCAAAGTCGTGGAGGAAGTTGCTGCCCGATATTATCGAGTTGTAATAGCTGGTGAACGCTATTATCGCTACAGCGATCGTCAGGGAGACGGCCAGGGCGGTGAACATGTCCCTGGTCAGGAAATAGGGGGACGCCAGCAGCAGCGCGTTGATGAAATACGACACGCCCGTGAAGACGGCCGAAATCGAAGCCTTCCCTTCGAACCCCTGCTTCGCCTGCGCGTACGCGGCGGAGGCCATCGCTATGGAGGCGGCCGCCCCCGCCACCACGCCGGCCAGGCCGGTTATCTCCGTCGACTTGTATATCCCGAGGGAGCCCGCGTGGATGCCGGAGATCTCCACTATGGCGTCGGCCAGCCCCAGTATGATGAAGGAGATGTATCTCAGGTAGCCGCTCTTCGTCTGCTCGGCGAAAGTGTTCTCGTGCTCCTCCTCGTCTCTGATCATCCGCTCGTACTCGCTCCTGTCCGCTTCGTTGATGCCGCCCGCCACCGCCTTGTACCGCGCTATGACCACCGCTTCGTGCCTCTCCATGAACTTGACCACGAACGTGGTCCCCAATATGTAGCTCAGGAGCAGGAGCAGGTTGGCCTTGAAATTGTCCGGCCTGATGTCCTCCAGGTCGCAGTACTTGCCCCAGAACTTGTAGTGGCCGAGCTCGCTTTCGGCCAGCTTGGACAGGACGCCGGATATCTTCTTCTGGTGCTCGGACAGCTTCTTGTACGTCAGGTAGTCCGTGTATTCGTCCTTGGCGGCTTCCCTGGCGACCGAGCGTATGTCAACTGTCAAAGCCATCGGGGACTCTTGCGAGCGACTGCGATTTGCATATTTCAATCTTGCTGTGCCGCGGCCCTCGGCATTCTTATAAGAAGGCGGGGCCCCTTCGCGTCTCATGCCGGACCAGTTTTCCGTGGCCGTGATGCAGTCGGCTGTGACCGTGGTCAGGACGCAGGAGGACAAGGACAGGGTCATCAGAGAGAACCTGCGGCGGGACGCGGAGCTGCTGGACTACCTTGCGGAAGACCCACTCTACGCTCCTAGGCTGGCCGTCTTCCCGGAATTCTTCCTGACGGGCGTCCCCGAGGGGATGGACGGCAGGAAGGGCAGGAGGCTGCAGGACTACCGGATGATATCGATGGCCATACCGTCGGGATACACCGACGTCCTGGCCGCCAAGGCGGTGGAGCACGGCATGTACGTGGTGGGGAATGGCTTCGAGGCGGACGAATCCTGGCCGGGGAGGGTCTTCAACTGCTCCTACGTGATAGACCCGAAGGGGAAGGTCGCCCTCAAGTACAGGAAGGTCAACGACATGGCGGGCAGGGTGGCCAACACAAACACGCCCGACGTCTACAGCGAATATGCCAGAAGGCACGGCGACGAATCGTTCTTCCCCGTCCTGGACACGGAGATAGGGAGGCTGGCCTGCATGACGTGCTTCGACGTGTACTTCCCCGAAGTGGCAAGGATACTGGCGATGCGCGGCGCCGAAATCATAGCCATGCCGACGGGTGAGCCGTACTCCCTGAGCCCCGAGATGGAGACGCTGAGGAAGAGCAGGGCGATCGAGAACTCCGTGTACCTCGCATGCGCGAACCACGGGGAAACGGTCGGCAGCCCGCGCCCGGCCGGCCAGCAGAGGGGGCGCTCCGTGATCCTGGACTACAGGGGTCACGTGGTGCAGATGATAGACGGCCCCGGAGAGGCGGTCACTTCGGGGATGGTGGACCTGGAGGCGCTGAGGAAGTTCAGGGGGTCGCCTCACGGGCTCAACCTGCTCCCCCAGGTCAAGTCGCAGTTCTACGCCAGGTTCTACGCGGCGGCCGACCTGTGGCCGCTGGACGCGTTCCTCCACGAGCCCATTTCGGACAAGGGCGACGGCACGGAAGTGCTGAAGAACGTCATCCGGAAGAGGGGCGCGCGTCCGGCCGGACCGTCGACGGGGACGCAGTCGCGCGATTAGCTAAACCGGGTTATCAGGTTCGAAAGCGTGCGCGTCTATAAACCGAGCCCGCGCCCGAGGGCCCATGCAGGACGGATTCCCGATCGGCTACCTGATCGACGGGTCTGAACTGGTCCTTCCGGCCGACGGAAGGGGGCTGCTCCTGTCGGGAGGGAGGTGCGCCAGGGTCGCACGCAGCATCGTGTGGCAGCTGGTCGGCAGGAAGGAGAAGGTGCTCGTCCTCTGCCTGTACGAACCGCTCTCCAGAAGGATAGGCGGATGGCTGCCGGATATGGATTCCGAGGCAGTGGCGGGTTACGTGTTCACGTACGACGTCGACGGGGACGCGTACGCGCACCTGCTCGCCTGCTCCCTGAGCTTCGGGCTGGATTTGGACGACGACTCCGAGTTCATGGTCAGGGACGCGGTGAAGGCGCTGGCGAGCGCCGCCGGCGCGGGAGGCCCCGTCGCGCTCCTGAGCATGCTCCCCGAGCAGGGGGGAAGGCAGGTGGAGTGGGCCAGGAAGAGGCTGGAAGAGCTCGCGGGGACGCGCTACCTGACCTCCTCCCGGATACCGGGCGCCTGCCTGGGGAGGCTCTGGCCCATAGCCTCGGCCAACGCCAGGGCGGCGGTCGCGCTGGCCGCGGCGTCGAAGTTTGTCATGGCGAACGGGGGCGGTTGGGTGGCCTTCCTTGGCTGGAACGCCATCACCTCGATGGCGGTCAGGTCGCCCGCCCTGCGCGGGAAGCTCGGGCAGATCATGTCAGAGATCGAGGGGCTGGGGGGGCGCGTCCTGGCCCTGGAAACCGACGCCTCCCTCCGCGACCCCCGGCCCGGCATCTTCAACGTGGTGATAGAGGAACGGGGGCCCCTCTTCGGCATCCGGGAGCCCCCTTCCCCGCATGAGCTGACGTTCGCGGCGCCCGACCTCCTGGTCCGCCCCCTGCCCCCGCCCCCGGAGGCGCCGGGCACGGAGACGGCCGAAGTCAGGCGCGTCCTGCAGCTTGTGAGGACGTATCCGAACACCACGCTGGCCGGCCTGTCCTCCTTCCTGAAGGGCGAGATGGACGACGGGGAGCTGAGGCTGGCCATACAGGAGGCGTTCGAAAAGGGATACGCCAGGATGGCCCCCGGCCCCTCGACCGCCAAGGTGGTGGTGCTCACGGAGGAGGGCAAGGGGCTCCTCGCGCCGACCGATACGCAGACAGAGGAGGCCTGACCGCGCTGACGCTTCCGACCGACATAGCGGGGCTGGACCAGATGCTCGACGGGGGGCTGCCGGGGAGCGGCCTGATAGAGATATTCGGGGAAAGGGCGGTCGGGAAGAGCGTGCTCTGCCTCCAGGCCGCCTTCGCCGCCGCCGCGAAGGGCAGGAACGCCCTGATAATAGACACGGAGCTCGGATACGAAAAGGGCCTCCTCCCCTACTGGTCGAAGCCCTTGGGCGAAAGGTTCGGCTCCCGGATTTCGTGCCGCAGGGTGTCCGTGGAGAGGAGGCTCGAGGAGGGGCGCAGGAAGAGGGCCACCGAGGCCGTCCTGAAGGAGGCCATCAAGAACACGCTCGCCCAGCACCAGATGGACGCCTCCGACGGCCAGCTGGCCCAGATAATCTCCATCCTCTCTCCGGTCGCCAGGCTTACCGCGGACAAGGCGGAGAACGCGGTCTACCTGCTGGAGGAGCCCGGCCTTGCCGGCCTCATGGGCCTTCACGGGATCGACGGGGAGATGTCCGTCTCCGAGGGCGGCAGGGTCGAGCTCAGGCTGAGGCCGGGCGGCGTCCGGGAGCCGGAGAACTCGCCCGTCGGCGGCTTCGTCAGGGACAACGACATAGGGCTGCTGATCTACGACAGCATCTCGGCGCCGGCCAAGTCGACGTTCACCGGCACCCAGGACCTCCCCGCCAGGTCGTCCAGTTTCGCCTTCCTGCTGGGGCAGGCCCAGAAGATGTCCAGCCGGTTCGGCCTCCCCGTGCTGGCGATCAACCACATCAGCGTCCACCCCCACAACCCGGCCTGGACCCACCCCTACGGCGGCCTGATCGTCGGCTACGACTTCAAGCACGTCTTCCACCTCGAACGGGAGCCGAGCGCGTCCAAGCTCGAGGAGTACCCGATAAGCAACCGGGACAGGATGGAGAAACACAACAGGCTGCTCTGGTCCTACAGGCACCCCAGGGTCGACCAGTACGGCCAGGCGGCGCTGCTCCACCTGGACGAGCACGGATTCCACTAGGAGGCAGGGGATGTTCGTCAAGGCCGTCGGGTCCCTCTTCCTGGCGGTGCTGGTCTATGTCTTCGTCCTGCAGCTTTCCCTGGACGTCGGAGACGCCGACTTCGTCTCCAGGCTGGCTCAGGTGGGACTCTCTTTGGTAGCCTGCTACGCCTTCCTGCGGCTGCTGTGGGTGCGCCCAAGACCCTTCGCGTCCCGGAGGCTCAAGCTCTCCGCCCTGAGCCTGTTCATCGGCTCGTTCGCGCCGGTGCGGCTCCTCGTCCCGCCCCCCTACAGCGCCCTCCCGGCGTTGCTCCTGATGTCCGCGCCGCTCCTCTGGGCGAAGCTCGGGCGCAGCATGCCTGCGTTCGGGGTCGGGGTGGGAAGGCTGCACGTCTGCCGGGTGCTGTTCCGCGTGGCGGTGTACGACGGCGGGCTCCAGGAGATGGGATACGCCCACGCCTGGGGAGCCGGGCTCTCGGAGGAGGCCGCCCTGGGGCTCGCCGCCAGGAAAGGGAGGAAGCTGTTGAAGGCGGGGAAGATGGTGTTTCCGGCCCATGAAGACGAGGACGCGCCCGACCCCCGGGCCCATTCCAAGCTGATCGAGGCCGACACGGAGGCCATGACGTGCCTCGCCTTCTCCCGGCGCCGGGTCCTGGGCATGCTGGTCGGGCGGGAGGAAGAGGGCTACGCGGACGTCACGATCGGGCAGGAGGGAGGGCTCTTCGAAGTATCCGTCCTGGGGAGCAGGCCGGCCATCCTCTCGAAGCTCAGGCTGGAGCTGCTGGTCCGGACGTGGGGGTTCATCGGCCCCGACCGCTGGGAAGAGCGGGGGGTCCGGGCCGGCGGGGCGGCGTCGCAGAAGCGGGGCAGGCCGAAGCCCGTCCCGGCCGAGTGCCGTGGACAAGCCCTTGCGCCGCTCCCGCCGGGCGCCTCCATCACAACCCGGAGCCGGCGTCGACCGTTATGACGTTCCCCGTGACGTATTTGGAGTCGTCCGAGCCCAGGAAGAGGAAGGGGCCGACGACGTCCCGGGCGGACGGCATGCCGCCCGAAAGCGGGAACCGCCTGTTCCAGGCTTCCGGGTCGATCTTCCTGTATCTTATCAGGGCGTCCGTCATCCTGGTTTCGGCGACCGGAAGGACGCTGTTCACCCTGATCCCGTGCGAGGCCAGCTCCTTCGCCATGTTCCTGGTGAGCGCCAGTATACCTCCCTTGGCACTGGCGTAGTCTGCTACGCCCTCGCCCCCGCGCACGGCCGTGGGGGCGGTCACGGTGATCAGGCTGCCTCCGGTCCGCTTCTCCACCATCACCCGCGCCACCGACCGCAGGAACAGGAAGGTGCCCTTGAGGTGGGTGCCGACCACCTCGTCCCACTGCCCCTCCGACAGCTCCAGGAAGGGGGCGGGGTGGATGACCCCGGCGTTCGAGACCGCGACGTCTATCCTGCCGAACCTCCCGGCCACCTCGTCCACCCACCGGTCCACGGCCCTGGCGTCCCTGACATCGACCAGTTCCCCGCTCGCGGCCGGCTGGATACGTTTCAGGCCGGCCACCGCTTCGTCGAGCCTCTCCCTGTCGGCGTGCCCCGACAGGGCGACGGCGTACCCCAGCCTTGCGTATGCCTCCGCCACCGCGTACCCTATCCCACGGCTTCCTCCGGTTATCATCAGCACCTTCTGCACGCCTCTCCACCGCCGGGCCCCAATGGGGGCGGCCCCCCATAACGATACCGCCTGAACATTCGTGCGCAGGAACCACGCCAAACGTTTTAAGGCCGGGGCGGGTCGGTTTCCTGCCCATGCAACGGCTCCCCGGCCCGACCGAGAAGGTGCCAGGCGCGCTGCTCCTTGAGTTCAGGCGCGACCCCCTGGTGACGCTCATGCGGATCTCCGGCCAATGCGGGGGGATGGCGCGCTTCCGACTCGGCTTCCAGCGGGTCTACCTGCTGAGCAAGCCCGAATACATAGCCGACGCGCTGGTCAGGCACAACAACGACATGGTGAAGAGCAGGGGGCTGAGGATGGCAAAGAACGTCCTCGGCGAGGGGCTGCTCACCAGCGAGGGGGACCTCCATGACAGGCAGCGCCGTCTGGTCCA
This sequence comes from archaeon, assembly GCA_021811935.1. Lineage (GTDB taxonomy): Archaea > Thermoproteota > Nitrososphaeria > Conexivisphaerales > DTJL01 > JAKAPW01. Next base: position 6,578 of record JAKAPW010000039.1, read on the forward strand.
GCCCGCGTTCCGCCACGAACGCATCGCCTCGTATGCCGCCATGATGCCCGGGCGCGCGCGCTCCATGACGGAGAGGTGGCGCGACGGGGAAGTGGTCGACATACACAAGGAGATGATGGGTTTGACCATGGGGATAGTGGCGAAGGCGCTGTTCGGGGCGGAGGTCGAATCGGAGGCGGAGGAGGTCGCCGAATCCCTGGAGGCGTTCCTGAAGAATTTCAACAGGGTCACCAACCCGCTCGCGTCGCTGCTGGAGCGCCTTCCGCTCCCGAGCAACCGCAGGTTCCGGCGCGGAAAGGAGCGGCTGGATGCGCTGATATACAGGGTGATCCGGGAGGGGGAAGGGAAGCCGGAAGGCTCCCTCCTGTCGGCGCTGGTCGCGGCGCGGGGCGACGGGACGACCGACCTCCAGATACGGGACGAAATGGTGACGCTCTTCCTCGCGGGGCACGAAACGACCGCCAACGCCCTGACCTGGGGGTGGTACCTGCTTTCGCAGAACCCGCGGGCCGAGGCCAGGCTGCACGAGGAGCTCGACTCGGTGCTGGACGGCAGGCTGCCGGAACCGGACGATGTCCCCAGGCTCGGCTACACGGCGAAGGTGCTGACGGAGTCGATGCGGCTCTACCCGCCCGCGTGGGTCGTCGGACGCCAGACGCTCAGGGAGACGGAGATCGGGGGGCACCGGATACCCGCGAAGTCCCTGCTGCTGATGAGCCAGTACGTGATGCACCACGACCCGAAACACTTCCCCGACCCGGAACGGTTCGACCCGGACAGGTGGACGCCGGAGATGAAGGCGTCCCTGCCGAGGTTCGCCTACTTCCCGTTCGGCGGGGGCCCGCGCGCCTGCATAGGGGAGTCCTTCGCCTGGTCCGAGGGGATACTCCTGATGGCCACCATCGCCAGGGACTGGCGGATGAGCCTCCTGCCCGGCCACAGGGTGGCGCTCCTCCCCAGGCTGACCCTCAGGCCCAGGTACGGCATGAAGATGGTCCTGGGGCGACGCCCGCCGGGACCGCAAAGCTAATCCCCTACCGCGTCCTCCTCCGGCTCATGGACACCTACGACTGCATCGCCACCAAGCTGGACGTCAACGAATTCGCGCGGAAGCGCGTGCCGGGCGAGATCAAGGCGAAGGTACTCGAAGCGGCGAGGCTCACAGGCTCGTCGAGGAACAGGCAGCACTGGCGGTTCCTCCTGATCCAGGACCGCGGGAACCTGGCGACCCTGGCGCTGGACAGCACCACGGGGCAGTGGGTCAGGGACGCCGACTTTGCGATCGTCATCATGATCGACCCGGCCGTCCCCGGCTCGATGATCGACGCGGGAAGGGTGCTGCAGGACATGCAGCTGGCAGCCTGGAACTTCGGCGTGGCGTCAAGGCTCTACACCGGGCTGAAAGAGGAGGAACTGAAGCGGGACTTCGGCCTCCCGCAGGGCCTCAAGGCGGCGGTCGCCCTGGGATTCGGCTACCCCGTCCGCAAGATAAGGGGGAAGAAGGACAGGAAGCCGCTGGAGGAGCTCGTGTCCCTGGAAAGGTACGGCACAAGGATCGGCCCCGGGGACCTGTCCTGACCCGCGTGGTCAGGGGGCCCACGGAAGCCCCAGGCAGGTCACCCTGACCAGCTCGAAGAAGGCGGACAGCCAGGGGAACGCGGCCGCCCAGACGAGCAGGGTGAACCGGAGCTTGGCTGTCTTGTGGTGCAGCGCCTCGCTCGCCAGCATCACCCCCGGGAACCCGCCGGCCAGGGCCGCCAGGATCAGTTTCCTTTCGCTCACCCTCGACTCCCCGCCGGCCGCGCCCGCCTTGTCCAGCGCCATGGCGGCGAAACCGGCCACGCCAGCCGCCGAGGTCCAAGCGGCCAGGAAGACCACGGCCGGGTCGTACAGGCAGGGGGACACACGGGCCAGCCCCTTATTAGGGCCCCGGCATCCGGGCGAAAGCCGGCGGGCTACTTCTCGTCCTTCTTCTTGTCGGCGGGGGAGGAGACCTTGGCCGCCTTCGCCAGGTCGTTGATCCCGTATACGCCGTAGGGCGACAGCACCTGGCTGCTCCCCGCCACGGGTATGTTGGCGGGGATGAGCAGTATCGTGTTCTTGCCCTGGAGGCCCAGCTCGTAGATGATGTTCATCCACCTGAGCTCGAACGCCCGATCGTTGCCCTTGTACATGTCGGCCGCTTCGACCATCTTCTGCGCCGCCTCGTATTCCGCCAGCGCCAGCGTCACCCTGGCCCTCCGTTCCCTCTCCGCCTGGGCCTGCCGCGACATCGCGTCCTGGAGGTCTCCCGGGATCCCGACGTCCCTTATCTCCACCGCGGTCACCTTTATCCCCCACCCCTCGGTCTTGCTGTCTATCACGTTCCTCGCGTTCGCGCCTATCTTCTCGCGCTCGGTGAGCAGCTCGTCGAAGCTCGCCTGTCCGACCACCTCCCTCAGCGTCGTCTGGGCGGCCAGCTCCGTGGCCATCAGGTAGTTCTCGGCTCCCAGCACCACCTTCTGAAAGTCGACCGGCTGGAAGTACATCACCGAATCCACCACGACGGGGACGTTGTCTCGGGTCAGCGTCTGCTCTGTCTTGAAGGAGACAGTCTGGAGCCTGGTCGATATCTTGAAGGCCACCTTGCTTATCACGGGGGCGACGTAGATCACCCCCGGCCCCTTCAGCCCCTTGTACCTCCCCAACGTGAGGATCGGGGCGCGCTCCCACTCCTTCAGTACCCTTATCCCGCTGAGCAGTATCACCACGACGATCAGGGCCATGAACGCCTCGATCCCGACGACGGTATAGTCTACCACGGCGCCGACTCCCCCAAAAATCCAGGGTGGCTTACGGACTATTAGGCGTTCCGGCGGCGGGCCGCTCCTCTTCCACGACCAGCACCAGCCCCTCCACCGCCTTGACCTTCACCGTCCTCCCCTCCGGCATGTCGCCCGACGCGCTCCTGGCGCGCCAGACCACCCCCTCCACCCTCACTTCGCCCGTGGGCGAGAGGGCGGTGGTCGTCTTCCCCGGCTTCCCTATCAGGGACTCCGGGCCCGTCAGGTGGCGCCTCTTCTTCAACGGCCCGATCACCCACCTGACGTAGAGGCCGGCCATCACGCCGACGCCGGCCAGGCCGAAAAGGACGATCTGCGTGGCATAGCCTATCGGCGAGGGGGAGTATTGAATCCCCTGCGCCAGCAGGTAGATGCCCACGGCGCCCACGACGACGCCCCCCATCATGGCCAGCCCGTGACCCAGCTTCAGCTCCAGGACGATGAGGACGGCCCCGATGAGCATCACCAGGATCCCCAGGACGGAGGCGCCTATGACTTCGGCGCCCACCAGCCCCGCCACTATCGCTATGGCCCCGGCCATGGACAGCACCAGCGTCGGGTGGTAGATGTCCAGGGTCACGGCCAGTATCCCCAGCAGAATCAGCATGCCGTCGAGCGTGGGGTCGCTGAGCGCGCTCAGCAGCCGCTCGTAGGTGCTCTCGTGCACCGTCGCATAGTTCGCCGGCAGGCCGAGGGCCGCGAGGGCGCCCTGAAGGGAGGTGGCGCTGCCGTCTATCAGGTGGTATTCGTACGCCTGCGAGGCGGAGTAGGCCGTGTCGGAGTACACCATGGCGTAGGCGGCCGTCTCGTTCCTGCCCCACCGCTGCGCGAGGCTGACCATCAGCTGAATCATCGCGTCCTCCGTGTGGTTCTGCTCGAGCGAAGACCCCCCGACCACTATCGGCGTCGACGGGCCGATCTCCGACCCGGGGCCCATGAGTATCCCGTTCGAGGCCATCGCTATGTAGCTCCCCGCCGAGGCCGCCAGCGCGTTGGGCGGGACGTAGGTGTAGGTGGGTATCCCCGACTCGTTCGCGGCCTGGATCGAGGCTATTATCCGGGTCATGTCGCTCAGCAGCCCGCCGGGCGTGTTCATCTCTATCACGATGGCGGGGGCGTGCTCGGCCCGGGCCATGGCCACGGCGTTGCTCATGAGGGAGGCAGAGCCCGGGTCCACCGGCACGCCGAAGTCGACCACGACCACGTTCCCAGGCGGGGCGGCGGCGGAGACAGACGAGAGGAGCGCGAGGCAGAGCAGCGCCATCGCTGCGAATAGTCCGTATCTCGGCCCGACGGCCGATGGGTTCCCCATGCGTCGGTCGCCTGTCGACGTCTCACCTCGCGGATTCATATAAGCTTGCAGGGATTCGCCTGCCGTTCCGCGCCCTTCATCGGGGGCGCCGCACGGGTCACGACGTGGCGTTGGCGGACGATATGATGCCCCTGAACTCGTAGAATGCGGGCGTCCTCTGCTGGAACAGCGACACTGTCTCGGAGGAGTTCGCCAGGTTCCCTTCCAGGCTGTACGAGGCGAAGAGGTTGGTGTAGAAGGGCATCACTGCTTCGGCATGAATCATCTGCGCGAAGTAGTACAGCGCGAGGAGCCATTCGGAGTCGAGCTGCGCCCTCGACGCGTTGAAGACCGTCGGGCCGTCCCCGCTCCAGGCCTCCGCTATCCATATCGCCTTGTTCCCGACGCCGTAACTTTCAAGGTAGCCCTGGGTCGACAGGAAGCCGGTGACGTCGTAGATGTCGAAGCCGACGAAGGAGACGTACTTCGATTGGCTGACGCCCGCCAGGTACGCGTCGTAGAACCTGGAGTTGGCCCCCGCGATGCTGCTCGCGGCCACCGAGACGCCGACCTTCGTGGCCGGGGAGACGGACAGCACGGCGCTGGCCAGCGCGTCCGTCAGATTCAACCACACGGTGGCGTTCAGGAACTGCGGGTTGCTCCTGGAGTCGGAGACGAGGGCGACGTACCACCCCGGCTCCTTGACCACGATGTAGTAGTCCGGGTGATAGAGCGACGCGAGTGTCCTGACCCTCTGTATCCACGCCTGCTGGAACTGGGTCCACGGTATCTGATGGCCGTTCCGATACGTCTCGGACGCGGCGTCTGCTATCACCAGGCACTTCCCCGCCTCCCTGATGTCGCTGACCAGCGCGCTCATTTCGTTGATGGCTGTCTGGTTCCCCTGAAGCCAGGGGGCGTACCCGATGTCTATCCTGATGCACGACACGCCGGTGGCCAGGAGCATCCGCAGGTCCGCCTGCTGGACGGCCATGTCGTTGTAGGCATATTCGAGGTTGCCGTAGCTGGCCTGCTGGAAGAAGGCGCCGAAGATGAGCGAGCCGTTCTTCGAAGGCTTCCAGGCGACCAGCTGCTGGTCCAGCCAGGGCTTGGTGATCTGCGTGATACCCTGCGGGCGGGACACGGCGCCGCGCTCCATGAGCACGATGGCGACCGATGCCGTGACTATGACCAGCGCCAGGACCAGCGCCTTGAGCGGAGTGGACAGCCCTCGGCTCTTCACATTCGATTCGGGGATGGCCCGGCATATATATTTCAGAATGTCGCCGTCCGCCAGGACGGCGGGGCGCGGGCTTCGACAAGTAAGTAAATAACCCGCCGGCGCGTAACGCTCGGGCGACCGAAATGAAATGGGTTACAAGGGAGAGGGCAAAGGTCGACAGGATCGCGTGCCCGTGGCTCGTCAGGAGGTTCGTGGACCCCGAGGCCGAATTCTACTTCGTGCCGAAGGACAGGGTGATGGAGACGGCGAAGAGGGAGGGGGCGACGCCCTTCGACGCGCCCGGCGCGGAACTGACGCACTACGTGGAGGACGGCGAGGAGCGCGTGAGCTTCGATTCGATCATCAGGAAGTACGGCCTGAAGGACGCCGCGCTCCTGGAGCTGGCCAGGATAGTGCGGGGGGCCGACGCGAAGATGCCGGACGCTCCGCCGGAGTCCGCCGGCCTCAGGGCCGCCGCGCTTGGATTCGCGGCGACCGCGAAGGACGACTTCGACAACATGAGGGTCCAGTTCCCGATGTACGACGCGCTCTACGAATACTGCCGGTCGAAGCTCGAGCATGCGGGCCCGTGATCTTGCGTAGTCACGAGGAGCGCGCTTCTCTTGCCGACTCCAGCGCCTCCCTTGCCACGAAGGCCAGTATCACGAAGGTGGCAGCGAGGTCGGCCCATCCGACCCTGAAGACGTACTCGACCAGGAGACCGGCGAGGAGGGCGACTGACATGAGGAGACAAGTCGCCGAGGCCACCGCGTCTATAGAAAGCGGGAGGCAGTTCGTCTCCCTGCCTATCTTCCTCTTCTCATGCCACAGGAAGGGCATTATGGCCACGGCACCGGCGGCTATCGCGAGCCCCAGCGGGGAGCCCCCCGGCCTCAGCCCGGCGACGAAGTAGGCGTACGCGGAGCCCACGGCTATGGTCGGGACGAGCGCCAGGAGCAGGTAGCTCGTGACCTTCGCCGTCCCGCCGCCCGTGACCGGCGAGCCGTCCGAATCCTTCCTCAGGTGTACCAGGACCGCCAGCGCGGAAAGCAGTTCGACCAGGCTGTCGCTGCCGAAGGCGATCAGCGCGAAGCTGGAGGCCGCGATGCCTGCGAAGAGCGACCCGGCCACCTCCAGCACCATCCATGCGGTGCCGACGTACTCGATAGCCAGCCCCCTGCCGATCCTGCCCTCCCTCCAGAAGGAGTGGGTCTGCGCGCAGCAGCATGAGGCGCAGTTGGAGCAGTAGCCGGGGGTCCTGCATGGCTGGCAGGAGTCGGCCAAGCAGCCGCAGGTCGAGCAGGCAGCGGAGGACATCTTCCTGGCTTGGACATATGGATGTCTATAGGACTTTCGCAGAAGCTCCGACGCCGGGGGGCGTCTTGGACGAGCCATCGGCCTGCCTTTTGCAGGCGATTTCTGGCCGCTCGCGACAGGTGACGCGGTCACCTTCTACGTTAAAGGCGACAAGAACTTCAGGGGCATGTATCGAGTTGAGAGCCGCAAGTTCTACGACCCTGCTCCAATGTGGCCCAACAAGGTATACCCATGGCGGGTCAGGATCAACCCTACCAGTCAGCTTTCGACCATGGCAGCAGGGTCCATAGCGTCCCGACTTGGCTTCATAAAGGACCCGACCGTATGGGGAACATATTTCCAAAGAGAGATGATTTCAATAGAGAAAGATGATTTCCTGAGGATACTTGGCCACATGAAAGGGAAATCGTAGCGGGCAGGTCATCTGACCTTGCCACCGCCCGATGCTGCGTTTGTAACTGTTGATAATTCCTCGATCGGCCCGCACGACCGGTAAATATGCCTGGCTTCGAGGGTGCCCTTCACTTCATCCAACACTCGGATTTTATCCTTCCGGACCCGGCTGGTGATGAAGTCCTTTCGCAGAACGGAAACCTCCTATCACTCCTGTGGCGGACGATAAGCCGAAGCGCGGATGCGGGGGCTGCCGATCTCGACCCAGAGAACTGACCGATACCACCTATAATATAATATTATATATTTAATAGTATAATAGGTGGGCGACATGGATGAGGCTACGTTCAGGATACTGGACACACTGTCGAGAAAGTTGGGCAACGCGGTTTCGATACGCCAGTTGACCTCCGCGATAAGGCTGCACCACGGTACCGCGTACTATGCAGGGACCTACAACAAGCTCAACGACCTTACCAAACAGCGACTGATCAGGATTACAAAGGCCGGCAGGTCGTCGGTTCCGGCTCTCGACCTTTCGAGCTATACACTGCTTGACCTCCTTTCGGAAATGGAAATGAGAAGGAAACGCGAGTTCCTGGGCAGATTCAAGGCCTTCCAGCCGCTTCTGATGGATATGGAAGGGTATGCCCATGGCGACGCCCGGATAGAATCGGTCTTGCTGATCGACCCCGAGAGAAACGCGAGGCTGAACAGGGCCGAGGTTCTCATCATGACGCGTGATTCCCATGAGGTTGACTCGGACGGGTCCATCCGCGCGGCAGCACGAGACGCCCAAGGCAGGCACAACATCAGGGTTGATGCGCTTCCGGTCT
>JAKAPW010000102.1 GCA_021811935.1 archaeon
AAGGGTTGTCCTCCCACGCTGCCGATCAGCTCCAGGCGAAGGTACCCGACAGGCTTCATTCCTGCGACGTTCGCTTCAAGCTTGTAGCTGAAGGTTTTCTCGGCTATGGGGCCGCTGTTGTACATGGCATAGACAAAGTTGCTGTTCCCTGCGGACTGGGACCAAACCTGCCGCCCCGAGTCCGTTATGGCCCCCTGCATGGTCAATCGTAACTGGCTGGAATTGTCGCCTCCCGGACCAGAAGAAGCGAAAGTCGGAGTCGCGAGCAACGGAAGGAAGAGAATGGCCACCATGGCCAACGCGGAAACAGCCGTCCTGATGCTGTGGGATGGCTTCAATTTGTCGTACGAACGACCACGGGCCGAAATATCGGTTTTTTCCGTTTTCCATACCGTCGGCGAACGGAACTTTGGAATTCGGCAAACCGAGCCGGCACGCGGGGGTGTAACTCGGATGCGGACTTCCTGTGACCACCCAAGGTGGTCCGGTTCAGCACCGCGCAGTCGCGGCCAAAGGGTCCATCGTCGCGCCCCTTCGACACCTCATGCCGGCCGTCCCGCGCTACAGCAGCCCGACCCTCTTCGCCAGGTCTTCCTGCGCGCTCCCGAACTCCGCCCCCCGGGCGGCGACGTATTCCGCCGCATCGAGCCAGGGCTGCTTCTTCACGTCCTCCTCGGTGGAGACCTCGAAGACGAAGCAGTAGTCCCAGTGCATCTGTCCCGGGAACCTCCTGCTCGGGTCGTAGAAGTTCTCCAGGGACGAAGCGGCGACCTTGTAGCGAGAAATCCCGAGCTGCTCCCGCATCACGCGGGACAGCGCCCCTTCCGGGGCCTCCCCTTCCTTCACGTAGGCGCTGGGCAGGCGCCACGCCCTCATCTCCCTTTCGAGCATCTCGGGTTCGTAGACCCTCCAGTTGGGCGCCCACTCCTCCTGCCACTTCTCGTGCGCCTTCGGCCTCACGAGCAGGACGGACTCCCCCTTCCTGATCACCGCGAAGACGGATATGCAGAACCCGCCTCCGGGAACGTCGTGCCGGGCGGTGGGTCCGATGAAACCGAACTTTGTCAAGGCACGACAGTCGGAAGGTCGGATGATAAAAGCGCTTCGCGGAGGGCGCCCGGGAGGGGTCGGTCTGAAAAGCGTCAGCTGACGCCGATCGTGTTCCCTATCCCCGCGAAGAGGACGATGGCGTCCGGCTTCGTCTTCTCCTCGATCAGCCTCTTGAACCTCCTCAGCACGTCGTCCACCTTCGCCTGGAGCTCGTCCTTCAGCTTCGTTATCGCTTCCTTCTCGGACATCTTGACCACTATGGCGTACATCGGCACGTTGCGCTTGGTCGCCGCCCCCTCTATCCTGTACCTGTCGACCCCCGGCCCCCCGATGGCTGCCCCCACCCCTTCTGCCACCTCGCCCGACTCCTCCCCTTCGAGCTTCAGGGCGGCGTCCACCGTGACCACCAGCTCCGCGTCGGGGTGCATGTCAAGGAGCTTCTCCACGGCCTCGCCCGGGCGGCCGACCGTCCCGCCCGGTCCTTCGGCGCGCACCACGAGCAGCTTCCTCCCTTCGTAGGTCACTTCGGCGTAGACCGTCTCCTCCGCCACGGGCTCCGCCTTCGCCCCCTGCATCAGCTTCGACGCGACCATCGGCCCCAGGCTGTCCCCTATGGGCTGCCCGGCGGTGAAGGCGTCGCTGGCGGAGAAGTATGCGCCCGCCGTGTCCATCAGGGTGGGCATCAGCATCTGCAGCTGCACCACGGCGAACAGGTCGTTGTACTTCTTCGCCGAGGTGTACAGGTGCCTGACGTACCTGAACAGGAAGTCCAGCGCCATCCCCACCTCCACGAGGTTCGACAGGTTCTGCCTCACGACCTTCTCTGCCCCCGGTGTCACCCTGGCCACCTTGGACTTGAAGTACGCCTCGTACGTCTTGATGACGTGGTCCAGCTTGAAGACGACGCCGCTCGGGTCCATGCTCACCGGCTCTATCATTATGCTGCCCAGCAGCCTGCCCACCTCCTGCTTCACGACCGCCGGCTCCGAGCCATACTTCGACAGCTCGGCCACTATCTTCTGCTCGGTCTCCCCGCTCATCCTCTGGAGGCTCCTCAGGTCCTTCCCCACCCTGCGCAGCGAGAGGTATATCTGCAGCCTGTTGCCGTAGAAGAGGAAGGCCATCACGAAGACGACCCACAATATGTTGAAGAGGAAGCCTATGGCGTTGTCTGCCGACGTCTGAAAATAGGGCAGGAACAACTGTTTCCCTCCCCAGGAAGGCGCCCGGTCTATTAATAAAACGTTCTATGCTCCGGCCGCCGGGGCGTCCCACAGCTCCGACTTCATCCACATGGTGCCGCCGCCCCAGTCGATGAGCAGCACCTTTCGCCTCATGAGCTCCCTCCTGACTTCGTCCGCCTGTTCGTAGAGCCCCTTGGCGCGCAGCCCCGCCCTCGAAGCCACCATCTCCTCGACCTGCCTCGCTTCGTCCGCACCCAGGGAGGGGAGCCTGAAGCCGAACGCGTCGAACATGCCCCGGAAGGCAGGGCCGAGCGTCGCCTCGGCCTTCTCGCCCAGCCTCCCCTGCGAGAAGAGCTTGTTCACCATCCGGGAGAGTCTGACCAGCTGGGCCAGCGCCCCTGGCGTGTCGATGTCCGACGAGAGGCATTCGTCGAACCCCTTCACGGCGGCGGCCACGGCGGCCTCGTCCAACCCGCCCTCTCCCCCCTGCCGACGGGAGAGCGAGTAGGCGGCCGACTCTATGACCCGCCAGTTCTCGTTCGCCTTTCGGATAGAGGCCTCCGAGAGGTCGAGCTGCCCCCTGTAGTGGGCCGAAAGGAGGTAATACCTCACTGTGTTGGGGCCGTACAGCCTGACCGCCTCGCCCGCCGGCAGGACGTTCCCGAGCGACTTGGACATC
>JAKAPW010000040.1 GCA_021811935.1 archaeon
TCTAGACCACCTGAACTCCCAGTGATAGCAGCAAGCCGATTATGAGCGTTATGACGAATATCGCGGGGACGATGACGAATATCTTCAAGCCACCGACCTCGTACCGGAGGTGCATGAAGAAGGCGGTGACGGTCGCGGCCTGGCTCCAGGCCAGCGCGAAGATGAGCGCGTCGGTGGATATGATGCTCACCCGCCAGTAGTTGACCGACAGGAAGGTCTCGACCACCGTCGCCGCCAGGAGGTAGGCCCATATCACGAACGGCGTGTAACTTCTCATTCTTTCGCTCATCTTTCATCACACCAAGTAGAAGAGCGGGAAGACGAATATCCAGACTATGTCCACGAATGCCCAGTAGAGCCCGAACAGTTCGACGACCCGATGGTTTTCCTTCGTGACCTTGCCTGCCAACGTCCTGCGTATGATGTAGAGCATGACCATCAGGCCGCCGAAGACATGGGCCGCATGAAGGCCTACGGTCAGGTAGTACGTGCTTCCCGGCAGCCCGCTGGACGGCGTGAACGGCTTGCTCAGCGCGGGGCTGAGATAGGAGGTCAGGAAGAGCAGGTCGGACCACTCCAACCCCTTGATCACAAGGAAGGCGGTGCCGAGCACGAACGTGAGGCCCATCCAGATTAGTATCTGCCTCTTGTCCCCCGCCCTCGCGGCACGGAGTGCGAGCAGGGCGGTAAGGCTGCTCGTCAGGAGCACCATCGTGTTCACAGCCCCAACCATGACCGGGTGGATGGTACCCGGGGCGGGCCAGTCGGCGCCGGTGTAGGCCCTGATGTACACGTAACTGGCCAGCAGGGAGCCGAAGACGAGCACTTCGGAGGACAGGAAGGTCCAGACGCCCAGCTTGACCTTGGACACATGCGCGGCGGGCCACTTCTCACCGGGCCCGTCTTCGGGGACCTTGAAGCTCCCCCTGAGGTCGTCCATGGCCCAGCCTATCACGGCCCAGGCTACCAAGAAGAGCCCGGCGAGCATGAAGGGGACGCCAACACCTATCTGCAGGAGCGCGAGGCCGGTCAGCGTGACGGCCCCCCCTATCGCGAGCGTTATCGGCCTCTGGCTCATGGTCTGCTCGTGCGCCGACGAGGCCCCTCCCGACTCCGTCTTGGGCAGTCCCCCTATCGGCCCCAGTGCGAGCGGCTTCCATTCGGGTGTGACCGCCCCCCACGGGTTGGCCACCGACGGAATCCGGCCATAGACCGCGATCAGTATGTTGACGAGGAAGGGTATCTGGGCCAGGGCGAACACTATCCCGCCGACGCTGGCTATCATGTTGAGCGAGCCCCACCCGGTGCCCGCGCTGTAGGTGAAGATGCGCCTCGGCATGTCATATAGGAAATACATCGGGAAGTAGAGCACGTTGAAGCTGATGAAAGACAGCACGAAGTGCAGCTTGCCCAGCCTTTCGCTGTACATGTGGCCGGTCATCTTCGGGAGCCAGTAATAGGTCGCGGCGTAGAGGCCGAATATGGTGGCGCCGGCCATGACATAGTGGAAGTGGGCGACGACGAAGTAGGTCCCGCGGAGCGCGATGTCCACAATGAAGGAGGCCAGCATTACGCCCGTTATCCCGCCTATTATGAAGACTATTATCGCCCCCAACGCGAAGAGCATGGGGGTCTTGAGCCTTATCCTCCCCCCGGCGAGCGTGTGTATCATGGAGAGTACCATGACGTCGAAGGGGACCGATATGGCGAAGGTCGTAGCGGTGAAGGCCTCCCTTTCCACCGCCGGTATCCCGGTGACGAACATGTGGTGGCCCCAGACGAAGATGCTGAGCGGCACCACCAGGAAGCCGGCTGCAACTATGATCGCGTTCCTGCCCGAGAGCGGCCTGCCCGTGAAGACGGCCAATATCTCGAGTATGGCCCCGAAGGCGGGGAGGAGGACGACGTAGACTTCGGGATGGCCGAAGAACCAGAACAGGTTATCCCACAGCAGCGCCCCCCCTGCGGAAGCCGACAGGTACGACATGTTGAGCACCCTGCCCGAAATCAACTCTATCAGCCCGGCCAGTATCGACGGGAAGGCCACCAGCATCAGTATCTGGGTGAACAGGGTGAACCAGGTGAATATCGGAAGCTTGGACCAGGTCATCCCAGGCGCGCGTTTGGAAAGTATCGTGGTTATGAAATTGATGCTGCCCACAGTTATGGAGACGCAGAGCAGGACGAATCCGGTGAAGGTCAGGGTGGGCCCCGGACCAGGCGTGTATTGGGCGGACGAAAGAGGGGCATACGCCGTCCAGCCTCCGTTGAACGCCCCGCCCGGCACTACGAAGGCGGCCACCGCCATCAGACCGGAAACGAGGTAGAGCCAGTAGCTCAACGCGTTCAACCTGGGGAAGGCCAGGTCGTCCGCGCCTATCTGGAGTGGCACGATGTAGTTCGCGAAGGCTACGCCCAGCGGCGAGAGGAACCACAGTATCATGATCAGGCCATGCATTGTGACCGCCGCGTTGTACGCGTCGGCCTGCAGGAACGAATTGCTGGGGACCGACAGCTGCACCCTCATCGTCATCGCAAGGAGGCCGCCCACGAAGGCAAAATACAACGATGTCACGAGATAGAGCAAGCCGATGTCCTTGTGATATGTAGTGAAAAGCCATCTCTTCACCCAGGAAGGGTGGTGCTCTGAGTTCATCATGTCTTGTTGTCAAACTCCTTCAGCCGGGAAGGCTAGAATACCACTGGTTGTACGTGGACGGGCTGACCACGTAGAGCTTGCCCGTCATCAGGGCGTGCCCGCTTCCGCACAGCTCGTAGCAGCGTATGGTGTATTCGCCCGGCGTGGGGACGGTCAACCAGACGGTGTTCACCCTGCCGGGTATGGCGTCGATCTTCAGGTCCAGCCCCGCTATGCCGAACGAATGGAAGACGTCGGTGGAGGTGACGTTCAGCACCACAACGGCCCCCGCCGGCAGCGTCAGGTTGTCTATCTGGGAATGGCCGTCGGGGTAGGTGAAGTTCCAGTAAAACTGGTGGCCGGTGACGTCCACATATATCGTGTCGTTGGAGGCCGGCGGATGGAGCACGACGGCCGCAGCGTTCATGGTGAGCGCGAACAGGGTGATCAGGATGACGGACGTGAAGGCACCCGATATGACGGCGTACCTCCAGCCGCCGTGGCTCTTGTGCTCGCCCTTGTAGTAGTCCTCCAGCGTGTTCCCGTCGTCGCCCTTCGCCCTGTATCTGAACATGTTGTAGACCATGTAACCGATGACCACGGCGCCGACTATGGTGCCCAACTCCGCGAAGAGCCTGAAGAGGTCGCCGGTAGCTACCTGAGGCTCGACAAGTAGGTAGACTGGCTCCATTCTCTTTAGGGCGGCTCCGCGTCATGATATAAGTATTTTGCGGAAGGGGTTCGACGAATAGTGCCGTGGGCGCTATTCGAGCGTCCGCTGCAGGTGCCTCTTCAGGGCGCGCCTGAGGTTGATGTCGAGGGTGGAGATGGGCGTGTTCATCTGCTGAGCCAGCTGGTGGAGCGACATCCTCCTGGGGACGTCGAAACAGCCTCTCTCGAAGGCTGTCTTGAGCAGGTGCGCGGACCTGGGCGATGGCTTCCTTCCCCTCTGCGCCCTGACCTTCACGTCCGCGGCCGACAACTCCGCCCTGATCAGCCTTTCCATCCTCTTGGCGGCCCTGCTGTCGTCCAGTTCCAGGTTCCAGTTCAGGTTCCCGCGCGAGGACGTCTCGCTCACGTGCGCCGGGTGCCCGGACGTGGAAGCGAGGAAGGAGGCCATGGGGCACCCGCCGGCGGGTTGGAACGCCACGCTGGCCACGGCGTATCTGCCGTCGTCCGACCTGAAGGTGAGCCTGCGCAACGCCGCCCCCTGATGCTTCTTCAGGCGTTCCAACGCCTCGTCCACCAGAGTCGCGCTGTCGGCCGAGATTTCGACGTCCTCGTTGACCTGGCCCTTACGGAACCGTCTCGACAGGACCCTGACGTCAACGCCGAGGTGCCTGGTGAGGTTGCAGACCCAGCACGCGTCATGGGAGAAGACGTAGGATACGCGCAAAACGCTTCGCCACCGAAGCTGGCGTTCGGGGCCGTATTAGGTTTGTGCCGCAAACCCGCCGCGCACCACGTTCGCGGGCTCGCTTCCCTCGATCACCCTGAGCGCGTTGTCGACGGATTCCCTGACCAGGCGCGCCCTGGCCTCGCTGGTGGCGGCCCCGACGTGGGGGGTGAGTATTATGGGAGCCCCCTCCCTGGCGGCGACCAGGAGCGGGTTGTCCGGCTTCACCGGTTCGGCGGAGAAGACGTCCACCCCGGCGCCCGCTATCCAGCCTTCCAGGACGGCCCGCGAAAGCGCCCCCTCGTCCACCAGCTTCCCCGACGACACGTTGACGAAGATGCCGGTGGGCCTCATCATCCTGAACTCCTCCTCCCCGATCACCTTCTCCGTCGCGGTCGCGTGGACGCTCACGACGTCGCTCTCCTGGAAGAGCCTCTCCCAGGTGACGTACCTGGCCCGGAGCCTGCGTTCTTCTTCGGCCGCCAGCCTCCCCGCGTCCCAGTACGCTATCCGCCCCCCTATCCCGGCGGCCTTCCTCGCGGTCTCCCTGCCCGCCCTCTCCATGCCGACCATCCCCCACGTCTTCCCTCCGAGTTCCCCCGACATGTCCGCCAGCTCCTGCCCCGCCCAGCGACCGTCCGTGAGCGTAAGGTGCCCGTACAGGAGCCTCCTGGACAGGGCGAGCGCCAGGGCCAGCGCGTGCTCCCCCATGGCCTCCCCGTCAGCGGCGGTGGCCACCGGTATCCCGCGGGCAGCGCACGCCGCGAGGTCTATCCCGTGCAGCTCGCTGCCCGGCTGCTGCACAAGCCTGACCTTCTGCATGGCGTCGCAGAGCTCCCCGGTCAGGGGCGTCCTGTACGTATAGTCCGCTATGACGACGTCGGCGTCGGAGAGCTCGGTCTTCAGCTTCTCCGTGTCGCCGCCGTGCAGGACCACCACGTCCACCGCCAGCCCCTTCTTCTTCAGGCGCGGCGCGAGCATCCCCCTGACCGCACCGACGGACACAGGGGAAAGGACGACTATCTTGGGCATCGGATGCTTCGCCTCTTGTAGCCGTATTTATCCTTGCGTCGGCCGGGCGCCTCAGCCGCTGGTGAGCATGTATTCCTTCAGCGCGCCGTCCTCCAACCCTATCAGGGCGCCCCTGAGCGTGCCGTCGCCGTAGTCGCTCCCGGGGTTGATGCATACGGTCCTGCCCAGCCTTGCGAACCCCCTTGATTCATGTATGTGGCCGTGGAGCCCGAGCAGCGGTTGATATCTCTCTATGGCGCTCCTCACAGCGGTGCTTCCGGCAGAAATCATCTTCAACATGCCCATCCCTGCCTTCTCGTATTCCAGGTCCGAGTTGACGGCCGGCGCCCTGTCCAGGTCCGTCCCCTGCGGCGGGACATGCAGGTTGAATATGCTCCCGGACCGGTCGGTCACCTTGTCCGCCAGCGCGGTTATCATTTCTTCGAGCTTCTCTTCGGAGACTTCCCGGGGACTGTGCCAGGGGGTGGGGTTGGCGTACCCCAGCGTTATCATCTCGTTCCGCGGCGTTATGCTCACCACACTGTTCTCCGGGTTGAAGACATGCTCCCCGTCTTTCAGGAGTTCGTCCATCTCAAGCTTGTCGTCGTTTCCCGGCGAGATGTAGCATTTCACGTCGGTCCCCTTCAGCCTTTCCTCGGCAAGGGCTATCCAGCCAGCAAGCACCGCCTTCATCTGTTCGAGGAATATGGCGTCGACCTTGTCCGGCCGGCCGGACATGTCTTCCAGCTCCCTGTCGGTGGTGACGAAATAGTAGCAGCCCGAGTTCCTGAGCCGAACCTGATAGTCCGGCAGGTCCTTCTTCTTCACCGTCTTGTCCTCACCGTGCATGGAGAGCCTGAAGTTGCCGTCTGGCCCCTCCACTATAGGGATGAGGGCCTTGCCCGTTATGTCCCCCCCGAGTATCAGTATCTGGGCGTCATAGAACTTTGCGGCGTTGATGAACTTCCGGAAGCACCGTTCGGAGCCGTGGACATCGCTTACGAAGAATATTCTGCTCTTCACTATGCCTTTCCATCCGTGTGCATCAGATATAAGTTGAACGGAAGGGGCGCCGCTCAGTCGGGAGGGATTTCCTTGTACGTCATGTCGATGTTTATCCCCCTCTTGGCATGGTACGCCTTCGACGCCGCGTACAGGATTATTCCGATGACGAACGAGCCCACCACCCATCCGTAGGCCAGCGGGTTCCCTCCCCAGATGGTCGAATAGTAGAGGAACTGGTAAGTCAGGTAGAGGAAGACCAGGACTTGGAGGATTCCGGCCAGCGAGAGGAGCCGCTTCGTCCCTCCCTTCTCGTTCCTGGAGGCGTAGATCACGGCGGAGAGACCGACGAAGATGAAATAAATCATCGAAGCGACGACCGCCCCGTACAGCGACACGAAGCTACCGTAGACGAACGAGGCCCCCGCTATGAGGAAGGTGACGAGCACGAGCCCGAACAGCAACGCCACCCACGGGGAGCCGAACCTTTGATGGACGTCGGCGAACTTGGCCGGGAGGAACCTGTCGAAGGCCTGAGCGAACACGTACCTGGAAAGGACTATGATTCCGTAGGCGAGTATGGCAAGTTCCCACACTATCCATCCTATCCCTATTATCCACTGCAGGGCGGTGTTCGTCGTGACCCCCATGGCCATGGTCCAGAAATTGAACGCGTAGTCGTACACGTACGTTGGGTTGGCCAGGGCGGCGTTGACGAAACGGGTCCCGCCTGCATAATACATGGAGGCGAATGCGGACGTCACCAGCACGAAGACGACGGTGATCGCTATCGGTATGTTCCATCTGAGGGCCGTCTTCCCCTTCAACTCGGAGGCGACGGCCGGGCCTGCGTTTATCCATGGATAGACGAAGAGGGCGAAGAATGGGAGAAGCAGCAGCGTGTTACTGAAGCTGAAGGCGGGGCCGGTGTAGGAGTTGACCATCGAGGTGTACGTCAGGCTGCTGTCGTTGGCGAAGGAAGCGATGCTGCCCGCATAGCCCTCGGCGCCCGCCCGGCCCGCGGAGAGTATGGTGAATATGGCCAGTATCAGGACAAGGACGCCCACCGTCATGAACACGGAAACCAGCTTGTAACCCAATTTCGGCTTGAGCAGGTTGATGCCGATCAGGATTGCGAATATCACGGCGGCCACGACGAACTGGGACACCACGTCCGCTCCGGGTATGTTGCCCGGCAGCGCGAGCCCCAGGAAGTTCATGTATCCCAGCGTCACGCCCACCGACCCTATAGCGAAGACGGCGGAAAGCGCTATGAGGGCAAGGTAGGCCGTGGTCTCGATGGTGTAACCCATGAACGACAAGGGCCCGCCCAGGAACCCGCCGAACGCCCTGGAGACCCAGACGTAGTCTCCGCCCGTCCTGGAGACCCTTCTGCTCATCATGGTATAGACTACGACCTGCGGTATGGCCAGCACGAAGGCTATTATCGACCCGTATACGAGATTCGCCCCGTCGAAGAAGCCGAGGAATGAGCCGCCCAGTATCACGGGCAGCACCGTCGTGAAGCCTATGGTGGCGAGCGCCGCCCCCGCAGACATGTTGCTTACGTTCAGAGCGACCGCATCAAGAGCAGAAACGTTCTTTACGAGACCGGTACTGTCACGCACGAACATGTTCGTCTTGGAGTCCGCCATGTGCGTCAGAGATTCATCTGTTTGATATATTAGCTTTTCCTATTCCATGAGATGAACAATGCCGGGTCTAATTGAATTCTTTATGCAATAAAGACGGCATGCGGAAATTCAAATGGTGAGTCCCTGCAGTATGTAGCACCGCTGCTACATCGGGTAGAGATACGCCGGCGAATTGTCGAACGAATAGCGGACGGTCTGGCTGTCCTTGCGCAGTTCGCGCGCGGCCCTTATGACCTCCCTGGCAGGCCGCCCCCCGAGTGCGCCGTGCAGTATCTCCGCCACCTGGACCATGTCGCTCCTTCCGAAGCCGAGCCTGGTGAGCTCGGTCACGCCGAGCCGTATGCCGGCGGGCGCCGGCCCCTCCGTCTTGAGCCCGCGGGGGAGACCCTGCCTGTTGACTATCACGTTCATGCGTTCGAGGGTCTTCTCCGCCTTTATCCCGCCTCCGTACCTGCTCGCGTCCAGCACCACCTGGTGGGACCTCGTGTACCCTCCCCGCTCCCCTATCACCCGCTCTCCCAGCTCGGCCAGCCTGGTGGCGAGCGCCCGCGCGTTGGCTATGACGTCCCTGGCGTAGGATGCCCCGAACTGCAGCATCTCGGCGAAGGCCACGGCCTTGGCGGCGGAACTGTGCGGATGGTGGTTGCTGGTGGTGCCGGGGAAGACTCCGTTCTTTATCATGTCTTCGTGCCCCGACCGGGCCACTATGGCGCCGCCCTGAGGGCCGAAGAGCGACTTGTGGGTGCTGAAGGTCATGATTTCGGCCCCTTCGCGAAGCGGGTCCTGGAACCGGCCGCCTCCTATCAGGCCCGCCACGTGGGCAGCGTCATAGCATATGACCGCGCCTGCTTCGGAGAGCCTCCCCGCGAGCTCCTTCAGCGGATGAGGGAAAAGGAAGAGGCTCGCGCCGAACATGGCCAGCTTCACATCCTTCCCTTCTCTCTCCAGCGCACGGATGGTGCCGTCCACGTCGATGTTCATCAGTTCGGCGTCGAACGCGAAGTTTCGCACCCTGAGGCCGTGCACCAGGCCGGCCGAGCCCCACTGCTCCCTTGGGCCTGAGGATATGTGCCCGCCGTCCGAAGTGGCCAGCGCCATTATGCTGTCGCCCGGCTCGGTCAGGGCGGAATACACGGCCAGGTTCGCCACCAGGCCGGAGATCGGCCTTATGTCGACGAAGTCCGCGCCGAAGACCTTCTTCCCGAGCGCCGTCGCTATCTCTTCGATTCCGTCTATGTACTCGCATCCGGCGTAGATCCTGTTCCTGGGTTCTCCCTCTGCGTACCTGTGGCCCAGGTCGGAGGCCAGCACGCGCCTGACGGCGCCGGACGTCACGTTTTCGCTGGCGACCAGCGGCAGGCATTCGGAGAACCACGATTCATGCTTCTTGACAAGCCCCTGTATCTTCTTGTAGTACGCGTGCGCCGCAGGCATGGACATCCCCCACCTGGCCGCCCATATTTAGCGGATTACGCCATCCGGGGCGAGGTCTCCTATGCCGTGGCTTCCGCCGGCTTCTGGTCG
Source organism: archaeon (assembly GCA_021811935.1). Taxonomy (GTDB): domain Archaea; phylum Thermoproteota; class Nitrososphaeria; order Conexivisphaerales; family DTJL01; genus JAKAPW01. The sequence goes on from JAKAPW010000040.1 coordinate 9,227, forward strand.
GGCAACGAAGACAGAACCCTGCCGGGACTCATGGGGAGCTGCTTCAATCTCACGCCCGTGGCGTCCCTGACGGCGTCGGCCAGGCAGCTCGCTACGGGTATTATGGGTATCTCCCCCACCCCCTTCGCTCCGAACGGCCCCGTGGCCTCCGTGGACTCCACAAACTCGGTCCCGATTTCCACCGGCGAATCCGTCGGGCATGGCACCAGGTACGTGGTGAAGTTCCTGGTCTTCGGAACGGACGCGTCGTAGACGTGCTCCTCCATGATGGCGTATCCGAGCCCCTGCATCAGCCCTCCATCGCATTGTGCCGAGGCTATCACAGGGTTGATCACCCTCCCTATGTCCGGATAGAACAGCAGTCTCTTGACGCGGACCGTGCCCAGCAGCGTGTCCACCTCCACTTCGCCCAGCAACGCCGCGAAGGAGTGCACCATGTGGGGTATCTCCAGCGAGCCGCTCACCGGCGAATCGAACCTGGGCACTGCGAAGGTCCCCACGAACTTGGTCGGCGCCCCCTTCTCCTTCAGGAGACCCGCCGCCCGGAAGATGTCCAGCTCCCCGGCGTCGGCCCTGAGCATGCCTTCCGAATAGGTCACGGCGTCCGGCCGGGTATGCAGCGCGTCCGCGGCCACGACCTTCAGCGCCGCTATGGCCTTGTCGCAGGAGTCGAGGAGGGCGCCCCCGGAGGTGTAGGTGCTCCTGGACGCGCTGCTTCCTCCGGTGTCCGGAACGAAATTCGTGTCGGCGTTGGAGACCTTCACCAGGCTGGGGGAGATGCCGAACTTCTCGGCCACCAGCTGCGCGTTGCTGACAATGAGGCCCTGGCCGTAGTCCGGGTTACTGAACAGTGCGGTCACATGGCCCTCCGGGTGGACCTCCACGGCGGCGGCCGGATAGTCGGGAAGGACGCCGAAGCCGATACCCTTCATCGCGACTGCCACGCCCACGCCGCTTTTGAGCCAGGGTCTGGCGGGCCTTATGTTCCCCCTGTACTTCCACAGCGCGGACCGGGAGGCCTTTTCCAGACATTTGCGGAGCCCTTCGCAGTTTCCGAGCTCATGGCCGAAGTTGGCCCGTGCGCGACTCCTCCAGATGTTCTTCTCCCGCAGTTCCAGCTTGTCCAGTCCCAGTTCCTCCGCTATTATGTTCATCTGGCTCTCCACGGCGAAGTTGGCCTGCGGAGCTCCGAATCCCCTGAACGCCGCGGACATCCCGTTGTTCGTGCGGACCAGCGTGCCTTCTATGAAGTAATGCGGCACGATGTAGGGTCCGTTGACGGTCTCCATGGCCACGTCCATCACCGAAGGCCCGAAGGACATGTAGGGGCCCGTGTCCGCGAACAGCACGGCCCTGTTGGCCGTCAACTTGCCGTCCCTGCCGACCCCCGTCTCCATGTCCATCTTGAAGGCGTGGCGGGAATACCCCGCAGCGCCAGATTCCTCCCTGCTCCATACGAGCTTTACCGCCCTTCTTGTCTTCAGCACCAGGAGCGCCAGGTGTATCTGCAGCGTGATTTCGTCCTTTCCGCCGAAGGCCCCGCCCACCGGGAAGTTCACCACCCTTATCTTCTCCTTGGGAAGGCCGACGCTCCTGGCGATTTGGAGGCGGTCGCGGTACGGGTTCTGCCCCCCGACGAACAGGTTGAGGACGCCCGCTTCGTCCAGATAGCCCATGCCGGCTTCGGGTTCCAGGTACATGTGCTTCTGCTTCTGGGTCCGATAGGTGTTCTTCACTACGAGATGGGATTCGGCCAGCGCCTTCCTGTAATCGCCCTGCTCGATCACGCAGTGCCTCGCTATGTTCCCGTCCGGCAGTATGTTCGGCGCGTCGGGCCCGAGCGCTTCCTCCATGCTCGATATGAAGGGCAGCTGCTCATAGTCCACGCGTACGGCCTCGGCCGCGGCCTCCGCCTGCTCCTCCGTTTCCGCGGCCACCAGCGCCAGCGGTTCGCCCACGTAGTTCACCTCTGTGGACGCGAGGACCGGGGCTTCCTGGAAGAACACGCCGTATGCGTTCAAGCCCTGGATGTCCTTCGCGGTGACTATCGCCTGGACCCCCGGCCCGCGCAGGGCCTGCGATACGTCGATTCCCTTGACCTTCGCCCTGGGGTGGGGGCTCCTCACCGTCTTCGCCATCAGGCAGCCCTGAGGGAACATGTCCGAGAAGAACCTGGTCACCCCCGTCGCCTTTTCCTCCCCCAACGGGTTGGGGACGGGTCGTTGTATCCATCTGTAATTGAGCAAGCGCATCATCCTCCGCCTACAGGCGGAAAGGCGACAACGGTGTCACCATCTTTAAGAATATCGGAGAGTTCGGCCCTTTCCGAATTCCTCACGACCACTATGTACAGGTCTTCATTGACCCCGATGCGCTTCAGCCCGTCGCCGATCGTCGCACCTTCTCCGAGCGTCAGTGCGTGCCAATGCCCGAACCTTTCCCTGAAAGGGCCGCCCAGTTCCACCCTTACGGAGATCATGTTCCTTCCTGCCCGTACAGTATGTCGTAAAGGCACTGGTACGCCAGCGCCTCGATGGCCCTCTTCCTGTATTCCGCCGTGCCCCTGACGTCGGTTATCGGCTTGGCCGCGCGCGCCACCAGTTCGCTCGCCGCCTTCAGGCTTGCCTGCGTCAGGCCATTCCGGTCGAGGTATTCCTCCGCATCGGCTGCCCTGACCACCGTCGGGCCCACCGCCCCCATGGCTATCCTCCAGCCGTCCACGGCGGACAACGCCGCGACGCTGACCACGGATATGGCCTGAGAGGCCCTCAAGCCAAGCTTTCTGAAGCGGTTGCCATGCCCGTCCACCGCCGGGAACTTCACTTCTGTGACCAGCTCGTCCGCGCTTCTGCGGGTCTTCCTGGGGCCGAGTATGAACTCGTCCAGCCTGACCTCCCGCTCGCCCAGCGAAGAACGCAGCGTGACCGAGGCCTCCAGGGCGTACAGAGGAGGGAGGGAGTCCGCGGCGGGCGAGGCGTTGCAGACGTTCCCCGCTACGGTGGCCAGGTTGCGGATCTGCGTGGAGCCGACCTCCCTTGCCGCCTCGTTCAGGAAGGTCGCCTTTCGCCAGACGGCGTGGCTTCCGAGGCAGTCGGAGAAGGTTGTCCTGGCCCCGAGCTTCACCATCCCGTCGGCTTCCTGTATGTACCTCAGCTCCTTCACCTTCGATATATCGACTATGACGGATTCCTTGACCAGGTCGTCCTTGAGGTAGACAGACAGGTCCGTTCCGCCCGAAATGATCCTGGCTTCCGCCCCGTGATCGTGAAGAAAGGCCAGTGCCTCGTCCAGGCTCCCCGGGGAGAGGAGTTTGATGTGCGAATACTTCATGCCTATGGCCCGCCCTTGCCCGACTCCGCGGAAGCCGTCACCGCGGCGAGTATCTTGGGGTAGCCGCCGCAGCGGCAGATGTTCCCTTCGAGGGCCTTCTTGAGGCCGTCGATGTCCGAAGCCTTGCCGTCCCTTATGGCGGCATAGGACATGACCACGAAGCCCGGTATGCAGTAACCGCACTGGACCGCCCCTTCGTCGGCGAAGGCATGCTTGAGGTGCTTCAGCTTGCCGTGTCTTTCCAGTCCCTCCACCGTCATGACCTCGGACCCGTCCACCTGCCCAGCAAGGACCAGACAGGAGGTCACAGGCTGACCGTCCAGGAGGACCGTGCAGGCGCCGCATTCGCCCGCCTCGCAGCCCGGCTTCGCGCCGGTGAGACCCGCGTCTTCCCTCAACAGGCGCAGCAACGACTTGGCGGGCGAAGTCGCGAAGGAGACTTCTTCTCCATTAAGTCGAAAGCGAAGAACCATTCCCGGTTCGGTCATGTGTTTGAAAAAAGGGGGGCTTTTAATGTTGTGTCATATGGCGCCGCGGCCTGCCCCCTGAACCGGTGCGCCCTCCACAGCGCGACTGCGGACAGGGACGCCCAAAGAACGTCCTGTCGAAGGGAGGGCTGAGATCCGGCCCATCAGTTGGAGCCGTAAGCTACCCACGGCTGAAGCCTGTGGGCTTTCCCCTTCCCTGAGCCTGCGCCGGCACAGCCATCGGCTCGGGTGCATCGGAGACATCACGTAGGAGCCCGCTTACTGGGACTCTCCTCCCCGAAGTCTGGAACGTATCCTGGTCGGGGTCTTCGTTCCGCTCGAGGAGGGTCTTGACGGCCACGGCGAGGGACGCCTTCCTGTCGGCGTTCACCACCTGGCCGCACTCTC
>JAKAPW010000041.1 GCA_021811935.1 archaeon
TGGGGGCGGAAGATTCAATCGAACGGGCGCGACGCTGCGGCCCGGGCAGATTCTGCACGAATGACGAGTGCAAAATACATATATAGTAATCCCGCGGAAACAGTGCCAAGATTCGTCAATTGAGAATCGGAGCTATAGGCGTTGGACAGGCCGGCGGCCGCATGCTTGATCTGTTTGTGTATCAGAATTACTACGGGGGCAGCAAGGACGTCCTGCCTTTGACGCTCGCCATCAATGCGGCGAAGTCAGACCTTCTGGGCCTGACCTCCGTCCCGAAGTCCGACAGGATACTGATCGGCCGGACGATGGTGAAGGGTCACGGCGTGGGGGCCAACCCCGACGTCGGGGCCAAGATAGCCTCCGAGGACGGGAGGAGCATAAGGCGGGCGATAGCGGAGCGGGCGACACACCAGGTCGACGCCTTCCTGATATTCTTGGGGCTGGGGGGAGGGACCGGCGCCGGCGCCAGCCCCGTGATAGCCAAGATGCTCAAGGAGATATACAGGGAGCCCGTCTACGTCCTCGGCGCGCTCCCCAGCGAGTCCGAAGGGGCGCTCTATGCCAGGAACGCTGCCAAGAGCCTGAAGGCCCTGACGGAATCGGCGGACGGGATACTCCTCTTCGACAACAACATCTGGCAGAGGGAGGGGGTGGCGATAAAGCAGAGCTTCGAGCAGATGAACGCGGAAATAGTCAGGCCGCTTCACACGATCTTCGCGGCCGGGGAGGCCACCACCTCGGGGACGGTCGGCACCAAGGTGATAGACGCCTCCGACGTCATCAACAGCGTCGAGGGCTTCGCCGCCTTCGGGTTCAGCGGGTGGACGAAGTCGTGGGGCGACGTGCTGAAGGATGCTGGCAAGAGGGCGATGATGAAGGAGAAGTCCTCGCTGGACCAGCTCGACCCCGCGAACAGGATATTCTCCCTGGTCCAGGGGGCCGCCGCGGGGCACCTGTCGGTCGACTGCGACATCAAGACGGCGTCCAAGGCGCTGGTGGTGGTCGCGGGGAACGCCAACGAAATGAACAGGGAAGGGATGGACAGGGCCAAGGCCTGGATCCAGGAGATGACGGGCGGGGCGGAGGTGAGGGGAGGCGACTATCCCCATCCGCGTTCGCGCGAGCTTATGAGCAGCGTCCTCTTCTCCGGGCTGAAGGAGGTGCCCGCGCTCCAGATTCTGATAGAAAGGTCCCAGATCAAGAAGCCCAAGGGCAAGACGAGCAGGGACAGGCTGTATGGCGCCCTGCCGGACGTAAGGAGCAGCTCCTAGCGGCCGTTCGACCGGCGGCCAGCCGCCAGCATATCCCCGTGTATTGCCTCGAAGCCCTTCCTCAGCCCGTCCTGGTCCATGACGGGCCGCCCAACCTGCCCTATCCCGACGCCGCTCTCCAGTATGCTGAAGGTGGTCGAGTCGTCCAGGTCGAAGGCGGAGAGGTACTTCGTCCGGAGCGTCCGGCGATGGCCCCGCCCTTCAAGCGCGCGGCCCACCGCCTCCAGGTCGAGCTTGACCCTCTCCCTGGGAAGGACGAAGTAGACGCCCTTGCCGTCGCGGCCGCAGGCCACCTGGTAATATTCGAACGGCCTGGGCGGGGCGCGCCGCGTTTTGCCGCACGCGGGGCAGTCCTCCCGCCTCCGAGTCCGGACCTGTGAAAATTCCAGCGTAGAGACGTCGATGAAGAGGAGGCGGTCGGCCAGCAGCGGGTCCTCCCCCACCAGGAGGCGGACCGCTTCGCTCACCTGGACACCCGAAACCACGCTGAGCACGGCGGGGTTGACCCCCACGGCGGCGCACCGCGGCAGGTCCGAATCGTCCAGGGAGGGGTAGATGCAGTCCAGGCACGGTCCCTTCCCCGGCAGGACGGTGAAGACCGTCCCGTAGGATTCTATGGCGCCGGCGTAGACGTAGGGAATCCCCGCCTCCAGGCAGGCCCTGCTGAGGAGGTACCTGGGACCCATCGAATCCAGGCAGTCCAGCACCAGGTCGGAGCCCTCCACCAGCGACGCGGCCGTGGCCGGGACCACCGCTTCGGCCAGGGGCACTATCTCCACGTCCGGGTTGAGGCGCTCCAGCCTGTCCGCCGCCACCTCCACCTTGGGGTAGCCGACCTTGGATGTGTCATAGAGCTGCTGCCTGTGGAGGTCCGAGATGGACACTATGTCGCGGTCCACTATGCGCATGGACTTCGGCCCGATGCCGGCCAGCAGCTGCGCGGTGCCCGAGCCCGTCCCCCCGACGCCCACGACCGTGACGTTCGAGTTCCTGATCTTCAGCTGGCCTTCGTAGCCTATCTTCGAGAAGAGTATCTGCCTGGAATACCTCTGCTGCTCCGCCGGGCTCAGATCCGCCAACGCTAACCCCCTGCCACCGCAGGTACTATGGATACCTCGTCCCCCTCTGTTAAGGATATTTCCGATTCCTGCATCAGCTTGGTGTTCCTCCCGTTGACGTAGACGTTGAGGAACTTCGGGACGTTGCCCTTGTCGTCAAGGAGCTTGGAAACTCCGTGCTCCCGCGCGAGTTTGCCTGTCAGCTCCCTGACGTCCTTCGCTTCGACGGATATCGTCTTCCCCGGGGCGCCGAGGAGGACGGATGGGACGAATACCTGTACCTTGGGCAGGGTGGGTCACCTGGCTATGACCTGCGAGAGGGACCTCGCGTCAGGCTTGACCCTGGTGGGTCGCGGCAGGCTGCCCTCCAGCAGGTCCGGCGTCTTCAGCCCGCTGCCGGTCACGTAACAGACCACGCTTTCATCCTTGTCTATGCGCCCGTCTTCCACGAGCTTCTTCAGGGCGGCGATGGTCACCCCGCCCGCCGGCTCCGCGAATATCCCTTCGCTCTTGGCGAGCAGGTATACCGCGTCCACTATCTGTTCGTCGTGGACCTCCTCCACCTCGCCGCCGTACTTCCTGATGTCCTTGAGCACGTATGCGCCGTCCCCCGGGTCCCCTATCGCAAGGCTCTTCGCGATCGTCCTAGGGGCTTCGACCGGCATCACGTCCGCGCTCCCCTTCTGGAAGGCATGGGCTATCGGGGCGCACCCCGCCGGCTCGACGGCGGTGACCCGCCTGGGGACCCTGTCCGTCAGCCCCACCCTCCGCAGCTCCTCGAAGCCCTTGCATATGGCGTGGAGCATGGCCCCGCTCCCCACGGGTATTATGACGTGGTCGGGGACCTCCCAGCCCAGCTGCTCCGCCACCTCGAAGGCAAGCGTCTTCGACCCTTCGACATAGTAGGGGCGCAGGTTTATGTTCACGACGCCGATGCCGTAGAGCTCCCCCGCCTGGGCCGCCAGCCTGTTGGCGTCGTCGTACGTCCCCTCCACCGCCAGTATGTTGGCGCCGTACGCCTGTGCCTGCGACACCTTCGCCGGCTCTATGTCGTAGGGGACAAAGACGAAGCAGGGGACGCCCGAGCGCGCGGCGTACGCAGACGTGGCCGCGGCGAGGTTCCCCGTGGAGGCGCATCCGACAGACTTCAGGCCGAACTGCACCGCCCTGGCCACGCCGAGCGCGGCCGGCCTGTCCTTGAAGGACCCGGTGGGGTTTACCGTATCGTTCTTGACGTAAAGGCGGCCGAGCCCGAGCTCCCCAGCCAGCCTCCTGCTGTTCACCAGCGGGGTGTACCCCGCCTGCAGCTCCGTGGACTCCGGGGAGAGCTCGACGGGGAGGAATTCGTGGTACCTCCACAGGCTCTTTGGCCTGGAGACGAAGGAATTCCTGTTCAGGCCCATCGAATCATAGTCGTACACGACGTCGACGGGGCCAAAGCAGTCCCCGCAGACGTATTTCAGTGACAGGGGGTATTCCTTCCCGCATTCCCTGCAGCGCAGCGATGCAGCCGAGCTCAAACCCTTTCTGTCCAACCCTGGAATTAATTATATATTAGTATTCTTGGTAGAGATATGCATAACAGAATATCGGGCCGGAGTGCAAGATAATTTGCCCGCCTGCTCAACGCGGGTTTACCCAGCCGCCTATTAGTGGGACGGCCGCTCTTTGGTCCAGAATTGACGGCCGTGCTGCTCCTCCTGATCGCGATGCTGCTGGGCCCACAGGCCGAGCCGCAGCCATCGTGGGGACGACGGCCGGCGGACCCGGCCTACCGCTGGAAAACCCCTGAAAACGGACGTTTTCCGCCGACTTGCGGCGCGGACGGAGGCGTCCCCAGCGGGAGCTATGGACAACATGCGGCCACCCCGCCCTGTTGGCCGCTCGCGCACGGCGCGAGTCTGGTTCGCCGGACCAGGCCTAGCGGTCTCCTACCATACTTCTTATAAGCGCCCGCTCCCGGCACCGCTGTTACTCGGCGAACGCCCGCTTGAAGACCTCGGTATTGAGGGTCGACCCGCTCCAGCCAGAGACAGCCCCCATCATGCGCGCTGCCGAGCTGATACGGCGGGGCGAAGTGGTGGCCTTCCCAACAGAGACGGTCTACGGCCTCGGGGCGGACGCGACCAGCGCGTCGGCCGTGGACAAGGTCTATCAGGCCAAGGGGAGGCCCTCTGACAACCCCTTGATAGTCCACATAGCCTCCTTCCAGCAGCTCAGGAGCGTGGTCAGGAACCCGCCGGAGAGGGTCAGGGAGCTGGCCGCCTACTACTGGCCGGGCCCCCTCACCCTGATATTCGAGAAGTCGGCCTCCATCTCCGACGCCGCCACGGCCGGGCTCGGGAGCGTGGCCGTCCGGATGCCGGCGCATCCGGTGGCGCTTGAGCTGATACGCCGCTCCGGGAGGCCGATCGCCGCCCCCAGCGCGAACCTGTCGGGGAGGCCCAGCCCGACCCTCCCCGAGCACGTCCTCGCGGACATGGAGGGAAGGATACCCCTGCTGCTGGACGGAGGGCCGGCGACGTACGGGGTGGAGTCGACGGTCCTGGACATGACGGCCGACCCGCCCATGATATTGAGGCCGGGCCCGGTCACCGCGGAGGACCTCGCCCCGCTGGTCGACGGGGTCGCCTTCGGGGGCGGCACGGAGGGGCAGCCCAGGGCGCCGGGCATGAAGTACACGCACTACGCGCCGAAGGCGCCGCTCCTCCTCGTGGTGGGCGGCGCGAACAGCGTGGCCGACAAGATGCTCCCCGTGGCCAGGCTGAAGGTGTCCGGGGGAGCCACGGTCGGCCTGCTGTGCACGGACGAGACATTGGAGAGGTTCCCCCCGGACATCCCTGCGGTCTCCCTGGGCTCGCGGTTCGCCCCGTACGGGATGGCGAAGAACCTCTATGCCTCCCTCAGGAAGCTGGACGAGATGGGGGTCGGCTCCATAGTGGCCGAAGGGTTCACGGGGGACGGCATATATGCCACGATTATGAACCGGCTGAGGAAGGCGGCCAGCGAAATCATCGAAGACGGGGCCGCCGACGAAGTGCGGCAGCTGACCGAGAGCGTCCGACGGCACCCCTAAATACCGCGCGCGGAAGCATGGAAGGGCATTGTCGGAACTGGATTCACTGAAGAGCTCCACCGACGCCCTGCTTCACGAATTCTCGGACCGCGTGAACGGCATGAAGGGCAGAGGCGAGTACGGGGTCCTGATCAGGAGGCTGGACGGCGGGGCGGCCGCGAAGTCCGCCACCGAGTTCTTCGGCGAAGGGGAGTTCACGGCGGTCGGGATAGACGGCTCCATGGACCAGAACGAGACGCTGGAGATGCTGCTCTTCTACGTGAACGCCATGGCGTACGGGTGCCCTTTCACAGTCTCGGCGTCCGGCGTCTCCTTCCACGGCGAACGGATACGGAAGATGGACTCCGTCGGGGCCTCGAACGCGGTCCCCCTCTGGCTGGAGGACCTTTCCTCGGTCGCCGGGCGGAAGGACGACGTGGAGAGCGAGACTGACTACAACGCCACCCTCACGGAGATATCCTTCTCCATGATGCTCATGGCGGAGCTCGGGGCGGCCGCCAGGGCGCTGGACAGGGCGGACGTCAGGCTCCTCTTCCTCGACAGGCCGGTTTCCGGCTCCTTCCAGAGCCTGAGCAGGGACCTCCGCTTCCTCGTGCGCAGCCATGAGAGCGCGCTGGAGGGGTTGCACGGCGGGGGGCTCTGGAGAGACCTGTTCCTGCTGGGCGCGGTCCCGCTCTCTTCGGCCCCTCCGGCCAGGCACGGCCCCTACCTGCTGCACGACGTCGTCAGGAGGATGCTTCAGGGGGAGGGCTTCGGGACGGCCTCTTCGGGGCTCCCCGTCAAGTCGGCCGCCTACGTAAAACGGAAGCTGCAGGACGTGGACAGGGAGGGCGCGCTCTTCGAGCCTGGGACGGACGCGTTGACCGAAGAGGCCAAGGGGTTCCGGAAGCGCCTCGCGAAGCTGGCGGAGTCCGTTACCTCGCGCTTCTTCGAGGGCGGGGAGTACCCGCTGAAGCACGGCGGCAGGTGGCTCAGGACGAGGGACCTGAACGTGGTCAACCTGATACTCCTGACCTCCCTGATAGAGAGGTCGGCCAGGGACCGGAAGCTCCTCGTCGGGGTGACGAAGGACACCGGTTCGACAGACGTCAGCAGGTCCGTCCTCGGGATGCTCGACGTCCCCGCGGGGCTCAGGCCGGGCATGAGGCACGACAGGATAATGTTCACGATCCTGAGCGCCGTGAACGAGGGCCTCTTCGTCCCGCCCTGGCGCTCCGTGAGCTACGATTCGTGCTTCGCCACGCTTGTCCCGAACGGCGAAGCGGTGGGAGGCGAGACGCCGCCGCTGAGGGCCGCCAGGAAGGTGGCGAGCCGGGAGCGGCTCTTCGTCAAGTCCTTCTTCCAGACCAGGGCCAGCGAGAAGACGATATTCAGGTCGCCCGTCTTCCTGTACGACAGGCCGTACAGCCCCGAACACGACGGGGCGTGGTGCGAGGACGTCCGGTACGTCGAGAGGGGAGAGGTCCAGACCGCCTCGCCGTACCTCGAAAGGGAGGGGAGCAACGGGTTCGACAACATGGTCCTCCACCTCCTTTCCGTCTCGGACCACCCGGAGGTGTTCGAGTCCTACGGCCACAACATACTCCTCTACATGGCGGACAAGGCCGCCAAGGCGGACGTGAAGATGAAGAAGGGCTTCCTGCTGGGGATGGTCAACCTCAAGCTGACGCCGCTGGCGCGACACGAGAAGCTCTTTTCGGTGATACGGAGGTACAGGGACGCCAGGGCGGCGTTCGAGCAGGCCAGGAGCGACGAGGCGGCCCGGTACGCGCCGGACTGAGCGGGGTGGATGGGCGCTGAAGCTGGGGGAGTCGGCCCCGAGGATAGCCCGGATGGTCCTCACCGCGGTCACGGGCCGCCCGACGGGCTTCTCCTGGGTGGAGCCCGGCAGGCTGGCGGGCTCGGGGTTCCCCTTCGGGCGGCGCCCGCTGCGCTGGCTGAAGGGGGAGGGGGTGACGTCAGTGCTGACGCTGACGGAGGAGGCGCCTGACCTGGCGGAGATTGAGAGGCTGGGGCTGAGGTGGAAGCAGGTCCCCATGGTCAACAAGCAGCCAGAAACGCCGGAAACGCTGGAGAAGGCGGTGGACTTCGTCAGGGCGGAGCTCTCGTCCGGGAGGAGGGTTCTGGTGCACTGCCTGGCGGGGCAGGGGAGGACGGGGATGGTGCTGGCCGCCTACCTGGTGAGCAGCAGGGGGCTGTCCCCCGAGGAGGCGGTAGGGGCCGTCAGGATGGTGCGCCCCCTGTCCCTCACGAGGGGGAGGCAGCGGGAGGCCGTCGGGGCGTACGCGGAATACCTGAAGCGGACGCCTACGCGTAGGGCTCCGTCGCCTTCGTGAACGTTATCGAGCCGCCCTTCATCGTCAGCTCGTACATGTCGTTGACCTCGAAGCGGACCTGAAGAAGGTCGTATTCGTTCTCGCTGATGATCATGGTGACCTTCGGCATGACCATGTCCCTCCCCTGGGGCATCATGATGCCGAAGCCCTGGAGCTGCGACATGATGCCCTGGATCATCTGCGCCTCCTCGCCGAACGGCTGGCGGGGCTGCTGCCTCCTCCTCACTTCGACCAGCTCCACCTGCTTGCCCGGCTTCCCGGTCTCAGGATCCGTGTAGCTGCTGACCCGGTTGACCTTTACCAGCACCATGACGGTGGTGGCTGGGCGGAATGGCTCTTTATCCTTTCCGCGGCGCCCCGCCCATGGCCCGGCTCAGCAGGCGCAGCCTCCGCGCCCCCGCCACTTCGACCACCACCTTGCCTCCCGCCCGCCCGAAGGCGACGGCCATGGCCGGCGTGTCCGCGTGGGCGGCCCCCCTCCCCTTCGAATCGACGGCGATGACCCCAGCGCTCCCCTTGCCGAACCGCTTCGAAAGCCCGCCGACCTGCTCCGCGAGCACGCTTGCGGGGTCCCTCCCCCGCCCCAGGGAGTCGACCACTCTGAGGCACAGGCAGTGCCGCATTATCGCCTCCCCGGTCCCGGTCGCGGAGGCCGCCCCCCTGCCGTCGACCGCATAGAAGCCGGCGCCCGGGATGGGCGAGTCGCCGACGCGCCCCGGGAGCTTGAACGGCGTCCCTCCGGTGCTGGTGGCCGCGGCCACGCCCCCGGCCGAGTCGACCGCCACCGCGCCTACCGTGTCCCCGACGGAATGTCCCATGCCGGCGGCCCAGGGGTGGGCCGACAGGTAGGCGCCCAGTTCTTCCCTGTGCTTCTCCCTCCTGGCCCGGGTGGGCGCGAACCTCCTCCTCAGGCCGCATGCCTCGGCCAGCCTCTCGGCGCCGCCCGACACCAGGAGGACGTGGCCAGTCCTCTCCATGACCGCCCTGGCCAGCAGCACCGGGTTCGGGACCCCCCTGACGCAGCCCACGGCCCCCGCGGCGGCGGAGCCGGCCATTATACCGGCATCGAGTTCGATATCGCCCTTGATATTGACGTGGGCCCCTCGGCCCGCGTTCAGCAGCCCGCTGTCCTCCATCGACCGGACCGCTTCCGCCACCGCGTCCACGGAGCCACCCTTCCTGCAGGCGTCGAGCCCGGCCTCCACGGCCAGGCGCAGGACCCCTTCCGCCTTCTCCTTCTCCGGGCGGGGGACCTCCCATCTCCCCGCTCCCCCGTGGACGATCAGGAATGGCTCCACGGCATCACGCCTTCGACTTCTTGACGTTGACCTTGTAGAGGCACTTGGGGCAGGTCGCATAGTATTTGCTCGCCCCCCCGTAGTCCCAGGAATAGGCGCAGTGCGTGCACTTTAGTCGCATGGTGTACTACCTACCTACCAATTATATATCCCTTCCCACCCAAATACATCATGGTGTCCACGCTTCCAAAACAGCACCAATCGACAGGACTTCAGCCGGCGGTCCCATCCCCTCCGTCCAGCAGCCGGTTCCAGCTCCTGGCCATAAGCCACGCCGCCTTCCAGAAGTCGTACTCCTCCCCGGGGGGCCGCTTGGGTATCTTCAGCCGCCTGAGGCTGTATCCCCAGACCGTCCTCCTGGCGGCGGCGCTCCACAGGGGGACGTCCCTTCCCACCAGCCCCAGGTCCACCATCTTCTTCAGGACGTAGGCATAGAAGTTCCTGTAGCTGTACTTTACCGCGCCTATCCCTTCGTTCAGGGAGATGGCGAACTCCTTCATCTGGGAGTTGGTCAGGGAGCCGTGGTTCCCCTTCATAGTCCTGACCATCTCCTCCGCCGCCTTCCTTGCCTTCTGGTTCGGGAATATCGCGTCCAGGACGTCCCTCCCCGCGGACTCCCTGTCCCACCGAAGGAGCATCTTCATGCCCGGGAGTTGACCCTGGCGGAATTAAAAGGGTATTCTGAGCGAGGCGAGGAAGACGGGGATGGAGGTCCTGTCCAGGGCGAAGAACGTCCTGAGGTGTCTGGGCCTGCGGGCTTCCTTGTATCCCCACTTCGTCTCTATCCCGACCTGTTCCTTTCCCTCCACCACGACCGCGTCGACTTCGCCGCCGTTCTTCCAGTAGTATGTCTGGAACGTCCTGGCCAGGTGGCTCGCCACCACGCCTTCGACCAGGGCCGCTTCGTCCGCCGGCTGCCCCGAGTAGTCGGCGAGCACCTTGTAAAGCAACGGGTCGACGAAATGGACCTTCCTGTTCTTCCTGTGTATCACCCGCCCGTCCGGCTGGATCAGCTCGAGTATCTCCACGGCCAGGAGGTCTTGGAGCGTTTCGACGTACGACCGTGACGTGTTGGGAGACCCGATGGAGGTGTTCTTGGCGATTCCGTTCCAGCTTATGGGCGTCCCGCGAGCGGCGAAGATGTACGCCAGGACCTCTTTCATGTACCTGTCGTTCCTTCCGACCCTCCCCCAGTCGGCCCGGAGCCCGTCCAGCAGGGCGCGGCGAGGGACCTCCGTCACCCTCCCCCTGTCCGCCTTCTCCCTCAGGGGCAGGGGGAAGCCTCCCGTCTGAAGGTAGTCTCCGAACATCCGGGACAGGCTTTCTGCATGGATGGCGTTGGCTCCGACCGCCTTGGCCACCCCTTCGATGGTGGCCGACCCCATCAGGTCCAGCTTGCTCAGGGCCCCGCAGTACTCCCCGAACGAAAGGGGACGGACGACCACGTCCCTGCCTGTCCCCCGCCTTCCCGGGAAGTATTCCTTCTGCTTCATGAGGTCAAGGCTGGCCGAGCCGGTGACCGTCACGGCGTCCGACCGGAGAGCGCCCCCGTCGATCCTCGCCTTCAGCGCCCTCCACCACTCCTCGACGAAGGTGATCTCATCGAGGAATATGTAAGACCCGGCGATGCCCCAGGCGCTCCTTGCGCTCAGGTATGAGTCGAGGACCTCCCCCAGCTCCTTGAAGTCGTAGAGCTCGTCACACGAATAGTAGAAGATGGACCTCGGGTCATGGCCTCGTCTCAGTTCGTGTATCAGTACCTTCACCAGCGTCGTCTTTCCCACCTGCCGGGGGCCCGACAGAAAGTTCAGGGCGGATGGCTCGAGGGAGAGTTCCGCGGCCTGGCGGGGGGTCCATCTGACGCTGGCCTGGAGCCAGCTCTCATAGGCAGGGTCTGGCTCGCCCGACCACCACGGGTTGAAGCGCTCCATTTGCAATCATATTGCAATAGCATATATATATTGATTTGCAATGGCGGTGCAAACCCCTGCGCCCGAAGGTGCGGCAGGTCCCGAGCGGCCCTGGCATGCAGTGATAGAAACCTATCAACCAACAGGCCGGCCCCCCTTTCTCAGCTAGTGACGGTGTACCGACACCAAGGGAGGCATACCCGTCATTAGTGGCGCGCAATCCGCATGGCCAGCCCAAGCCTGCCCCCGATGTGCGCAGGTGATGGATAATTATCAACTGGTGGATGCCGATGGCCCAAGGTTCTGCCGTCTTTCTAACCAGGAAAAGGGGATACCGCAAGGTCACCAGACCCGTGCGGGTAGTGTCAGTTGTTGCATTCGAATATTTTTGAGCACCTTTTCGAAATTGGATGATATTGGTGATTCGCCATTCTTTCTTTTCGAGATGGCGGCAGCATCGTTTGCCATGCAGGACGCTGTGTTGGAATCAATCATCGTATGAGACAAGGGATATCTTGGTGTGGCCGCCGGAGCTGTAAAGCAGGATGCCGAACGCTCTCAATATAGGGGTGGGAATAGCCACCCATCCTCCCTGTATGTTGGCGTACAACAGGATGCCACTGGTTCTGCTGTACGATGCGTTGTCCAGTTCAGGAAAACCCGCGGTAGGATAGCTGGTGTTGGAGTATGCGATGCCAGGCCACATAATCGTGGTATTATACAGCCCTGTGCCGTTCGGGGTGGCGATGGGCTGGAGGCTGTGCTGAGTAAAAAGGCCCGGTTCCCAACTCCAGCTCTTGTACCGAACCGTCAGGTTGCTCCAGACGGTCCCCGGGTTCAGCTCCATGTTGCTGCTCACATAGCGGGCGCCGGGGGGCGACGCACAACAGTGCGCGTTCGCCCCCATCCAGAAGGGGACATAATATGCGGCGACCTCGGCGGGCACGTTATGATACACCCATTCTATCGGCAACATGCCCTTGCTCACATATATCTGATCCTGCTGATTTACCTCCGTCCCCTGAAAAGAATATGGCGACGGCGCCGACTCGGAGAGATTGACCGGTATGATATCGGCTTCCCTGTTCACGCCCCAGCCGTTAGCCCCACTGTCTATTAGCCTGAAAAGGACTAGAGTGTATTTTTGCTTGAGGTCGTTGCTGCTCAGCCAGAACGGCCATTCTCCATAGGGATAGCCGGTGGTGCTCCTCGTTCCCGAGCTCGAATCGTTGACGACCATCAATCTGGTCATGTTCAAGGTGTTGAAAGAACTTGTGTATTCCCCGCCGACGAGTTTCCAAGAACTCCGTGGAAGACTGCCATACTGCGTCCCGCAGCGGGCGTTCCCGTCCCAGAATGTAAGAGTGCTGTTCACGTATGTCAGTTCCTTGCTCTGGTTCAGCACACGAAGCGTGAGGTATGCAACGTGCGAGGATATGATGCACTCATGTGTGAAATTATCAAGATATACAGTGCTTCCCTTCTCCTGCTGCAGAACCGTGCTGTAATTCGCCAAAAGCCACATGGTGAGGCTCGCGTTCTGATGCAAGGTGGTGGACGGATAGGGAACTTGGAGCGGGATGTACTCCGGCGCGATTTCATAAACAAGAGCGGCATTGGGAACTACAGACAGCGCTGTCTGGCGCCGCAAACTGAGAATATAGTAAGTGCCACTTACTATTATCATGGCTATCAGTGCCAGCGCTATGAACGCCTGAAGCTTTTGCGCCTGGACGACCAGTCCCCTCCATTCATCGTAAAGAGAGCTAAAGCGAAGGCTCCCATGATACTTGCTGGGTCGGAATAGCGATGGTTCGTAAGGCCAGAAGGAGAGTCTGCGCAGCCGCCGGAGAGAAAAGCCGTTATAGCGGGTAGACCGCCAGGCGGCGGCGTACATGAGTCGCTAGATGTTTCTGTAACTACCCATGATCCAGTATACCCTTCCCCCCACGACAAGGTTTGTGTTTCACCACTTGATACGCTCCAATATTGGTAATATCCCGCAATCGCCGTCGTCGAATTACCGCTGGCAGAGCATGATTGGGGACCTGACAGACTCGCTCCCGCTGCGCCACATGAGGTTGCACCGGTGCAAGGAGATATGCAACTACAGGAGTCGGCAGCTCCGACCGTCAAAACTGATCGAAACCAGCTGTTACGGTTACAGTACGCGCGTAGGCTGTAGTGGAACCGAAAAGTACTCGCAAAACAGCGACAGACAGAATACTCGCGATTAACCTCGTATGCGCCCGGCGCACCAAGTATTAACGGGAATAATTATTGTCCAGTACATATAAGTCTTTGTATCGAGTAGAGTGTGGGACAAAATTCACGGCGTGTAGAGGTTGAACAGGTTGTGCCACAATCCCATGGAGAACTGCGCGCAATCTATCCTCTCCTGCCTCCTTTGCGCTAT
>JAKAPW010000103.1 GCA_021811935.1 archaeon
GGTGGAACAGCGGGGAAAGGAAGAACGATGACGGCCATCCGCGACCTCCAGGGGCCGGCCCAAGACGAAAGGGCCCGCGCCGGGCGAGGCCATGCGGCAAAGGACGCCGTTTTCACAGTGAAAATCCTGCTCCGGGCTCCTTGATAATAACGCGGACCCCCTTCAGGCTGACCCTCGGGGGAGGGGGGACGGACCTGCCCTCCTACTACTCGAAATACGGAGGGTACGTCGTGACCACGGCCGTCAACAAGCACATGTACATAGTGGTGCAGAGGATGTTCGAGGACAAGATCAGGGTCAGCTACTCCAGGACGGAGATAGTCGGGTCGCGCGACGAGATCCAGCACCCCTTCGTCCGGGAGGCGCTGGCCTTCCTCAAGCTGTCGAAGAACCTGGAGATAGTCTCGGTGGCGGACGTGCCCGCCAGGACAGGCCTCGGCTCCTCGGGGTCGTTCGGCGTGGGCCTGCTCCACGCCCTGCACATATGGAAGGACGACCCGATCTACCCCAAGAAGATGGCGGAGGAGACGTGCAGGATACAGATGGAGATACTGAAGGAGGACGAGGGGAAGCAGGACCCGTACATAGCCGCGGTCGGCGGCATCATAGCCATGGACATAGAGAAGAGCGGGAAGGTCGGCGTCACGAAGATCGGGCTGGGGCAGGACGCGCTCCACGAGCTCCAGAACTCGCTCCTGTTCTTCTACACCGGCCTGAAGAGGGACTCCTCGTACGTCCTGAAGGAGCAGCAGCGGTCCATCGGGAGGGACGAGGCGAAGGTCGTCGAGTCGATGCACAGGATAAAGGAGATAGGGCACGAAGTAAGGAAGGCGCTGGAGAAGGGGGACGTCGAGGAGTTCGGCAGGCTCCAGCACGAGCACTGGCTCGCGAAGAGGAACGTTTCGTCGACCGTCACGAGCGCGCAGATAGACAGGTGGTACCGCCTGGGGCTGGAGAACGGGGCGGTCGGGGGGAAGCTGATCGGCGCCGGCGGAGGGGGCTTCCTCATGTTCTGCTGCGCCAACGGGAGGGACAGGCTCAGGAAGTGCATGGCCGCGGAAGGGCTCAAGGAGATACCGTTCGGCATAGCGACGGAAGGCACGAAGGCGATAGTGAACTTCTGAGCTTGCAGGCAGCGATACTCGCCGGGGGGCTGGGGAAGCGTCTGAGGCCCCTGACGAACCGCATCCCGAAGGCCATGGCGCCGGTGAACGGGAGGCCGTTCCTGGAGTACGAGCTGGAGCTCCTGGCGAGCCACGGTGTGGACGACATCGTGCTGTGCGTGGGGTACCTGGGGGAGGGCATCAGGGCGCACTTCGGGGACGGAGCGAGGTTCGGGGTCAGGATACGCTACTCCTCGGAGGGGGAAAGGCTGCTGGGGCCCGTGGGGGCGCTGAAGATGGCGGAGCGGATGCTGCGGCAGACGTTCTTCGTGACGTACGGGGACGCTTACCTGCGTCTGGACTACCGGGCGATGATGGACGCGCTGCTGGCGCAGGAAGAGCTGGCGTTGATGGCTGTCTACAGGAACGAGGGGCGGTTCGGGAGGAGCGACGTAGTGGTGAAGGACGGGTTCGTGGACGTCTACGACAAGGAAAAAAGCGCGCCCGGCATGGGCTGGATCAACTTCGGGGTCACCGCGATGAAGAAGCAGGCCCTGGGGGCGGCGGACGCCGGAAGGGTCTGCGACGAGCCGACGTTCTATGGGAAGCTCATCGGGGCGAGGCAGCTCCGGGCGTACGAGGTCAACGAGAGGTTCTACGAGGTAGGTTCGGAAGCGAGCCTGAGGGAGTTCAGCGGGCTCATCGCCGCGTCGACCCGGGGCGCGGGCGTTGCGCCAACGAGTGAAGGAACGGGGTCACCCGAGGCCTGCTCATCTCTGGGCGGGGCGCCGAAGCGCAGCGCGAGATACACGAAGTCGTCGCCGGGCCAGTCCTGCCCGCAAAACCAATCGACCCCGTCCCAGAGACCGGATTCTCCGCTAGCCTGGCATCATGAATCTGTCCGCCACCATTGGACAAAGATTATATTCTTGTCCATCAAAGGCTGTTCCCATTGGACATCGATCTGGCCATATCACGGTATCGAGGAGCCACGGCTCCGGCGGGGACGGTCAAGCGGGACATATTCCTGGAAGACGGGGGTTTCATGTCGGCGGTCATAGGCCCGAGACGGGCCGGTAAGACGACCTTCATGCTCCAGCACATGGACCGCCTTCCCCTCCCCTCGAGCAACAAGGTCTTCGTGAATGGGGAGGACGTGGGGTTCGAAGGTATGACGTCGGACGACCTGGCGAAGGTGGAAGAAGCGGTGTTCAGGCTCTACAGGCCTGACACGACCAGGGACGTGAGCCTCTTCATCGACGAGGTCCAGAGGTTCCCCAGCTGGGCGCGATGGGTCCGGACCCTCCATGACTCCGGCAGGTACAAGATCATGGTGACCGGCTCGACCTCGGAGCTCTCGACCGACAGGCTTCCCTCGGTGCTGAGGGGGAGGGCGCTCAACGCCCTTGTCCTCCCCTTCTCCTTCGCCGAGTTCCTGAAGGCGAAAGGGTTCGAGCCGGAGGGGTACATGCCCCCCGACAGGGCGGGGGCCGCCGCGTCGTTCGCGGACGAGTACGTCACATACGGGGGGTATCCGTCGGTCGTTCTGGCCGAGGGGGACCAGCTCAAGCAGAGGGTGCTCCAGGAGCTCTTCGACACGGTCATACAGCGGGACATGATAGAGAGGCTGAAGGTGAGGAGCCCGTCGACCCTCCGGGCCTTCGTGGCGGCCGTGCTCGGCTCTGCCTGCCGTCCCC
>JAKAPW010000104.1 GCA_021811935.1 archaeon
GACGTGTCGGCCATAAACTCCCTGCTCGAAATCGGGTTCCTCCCGGTAGTCTCTCCCGTGGCGATGGGCGAAGAATACGAGATATTGAACATAGACGGGGACAGGGCGGCCTCTGCGACTGCGGCCGCGCTGGCGGCCGACAGGCTCCTCTTCCTGACGAACGTGGAGGGGGTGATGATGGACGGGAAGGTGGTCGAGAGGCTCACGCCGTCCGAGGCCAGGGCGCTGCTGCCGAAGATCGGGGCGGGGATGGACAAGAAGGTCATGGGGGCGATAGAGGCGGTGGAGGGCGGGGTGAAGGCGTGCATCATATCGTCGGGCTCCAGGCCGAACCCCGTTTCGACCACGCTGAAGGCGCAGGGAGGGACGGTGATATCCCGGTGAACGATTCTGAGATAATGGACGTGGAGGACGCGCTCCAGCTCCACACCTACCACAAGATGCGCCTTGTGCTGGAGAAGGGCTCGGGCGTCTACGTCTATGACCGTTCGGGCAGGAGATACATCGACTTCATGGCCGCCTACGGCGTGGTGCTGCTCGGCCATTCCAACCCTGCCGTGGTGGACGCCGTGAAGACGCAGGCCGAGAAGCTCATCTCGTGCCACAGCTCCGTGTACAACGAGGCCAGGGCGGCGTGCCTCTCCAGGCTGGCCAAGATCTCCCCGCCCGGCCTGAGCTCGTTCTACTTCTCCAACAGCGGGGCGGAGGCCGTGGAGGCGGCGATGAAGCTGGCCAGGAGGGCCACAGGGAGGGTCGGATTCATCTCCTTCTCCGGAGGCTACCACGGCAAGACGTTCGGCGCACTTTCGGTCACCTCCGGCCTGAAGTACAGGAAGCCGTTCGAGCCGCTGGTGCAGGGCGTCACGTTCGGGGAATACGGGGACGAGGAGGGGCTGGACGGCCTGCCCTTCTCCGACTCGGCGGCCGTGATAGTGGAGCCGGTGCAGGGAGAGTCTGGCGTGAAGATACCGCCCCGGGGGTTCCTGAAGGCGGTCGAGAAGAGGTGCAGGGAGTCGGGCTGCCTCCTGGTGGTGGACGAAATACAGTCGGGGCTCTGCAGGACGGGGAAGATGTGGGCTCACCAGCACTCCGGCGTGAAGCCGGACATGCTGACCGTAGCCAAGGGCCTCGGCGGCGGCATACCGTTCGGCGTCACCATGGTGGCGAAGCGGCTGGCGGAGCACGTGGAGGTCGGGGACCACACCACCACGTTCGGCGGGAACCCGCTGGCCTGCGCCGCCGCCTCCGCTGTGATCGACTACCTGCTCAAGAACAGGGTGGCCGAGAGGGCGGCCGGGCTGGGCGAGGTGTTCGGCAAGAGGATGCTTGAGATGAAGAAATCGAAGATATACAGGGAGAGCAGGAACCTCGGCCTGATGGCCGCGTTGGAGCTGAGGACGAGGTTCAACGGCGTCCTAGAAGAGGCGCTGCGCCTGGGGTTGATTACCCTCTATTCGGGCAGGAACGTGGTCCGGATGCTCCCTCCGCTGACAGTGTCGGAGGAGGAGCTGGAGGAAGGGCTCGGACTGCTTTCGAAGGCGGTAAGCAAGGCGGAGAAGGACGTGTCGTCCACATCTTGACCGGACTCCTCTCGGATTCGCAGAAGAATGAGGCGGAACGCCTCCTGCTAGACCTGGTCTCCGTCCCGTCCCCCTCCGGGAAGGAAGGGGCAGTGGCCGAGGTCATACGCTCCTGGATGGCGGGGCACGGATATTCGGACGTGAAGACCGACGCCGCCGGCAACGTGTGGGGGTTCGTGGGCAAGGGCCGGCCGACCGTATTGTTCTGCGGCCACATGGACACGGTCCCCGGCGAGGTCCCCGTCAAAGTCCAGGACGGGAAGGTGCACGGTCGGGGAGCCAGCGACGCGAAGGGGCCACTGGCTGCCATGCTGATGGCGTGCCACCTGCTCCGCGACCCGGGCCTCACCATAATGGTGCTGGCCGTGGTGGGCGAGGAGTCGGACGGCAGGGGCCTCAAACACGCGATGGCGCACGGGCTGGAGGCCGACCGGGCGGTCTTCGGCGAGCCTTCGGGCCACCGCAACATAGTGATCGGCTATCGGGGGCGCGTCCAGGCAACTGTCCATTTCGACTGCGACAGCTTCCACGCCAGCTCCCCATGGACGGGGAAGAGCGCCGTACAGTTCGCGCTCGACTTCATAACCAGGCTCTCTGCGGTGGACACGTCGGCCCAGACGCAGGAGAAGTTCGGCTCGACGTCCGTCTGCGTCACGCGGCTGTGCGGCGGCGAGTCGGGGAACGTCGCACCGGCGCACGCGGAGCTGACCGTGGACATACGTTTCCCGCCCGCACGGACGCCCGCCTCGATAGCGGAGGAGCTGAAGGTGGTGGCCGCGTCGATGCCGCCCGAGGTGAAGACGAAGGTCTGGGTGGACGAACCGATGAACGCGGCCGAGTCGGACCAGAAGGGACCGCTCGTGAAGGCGTTCAGGAGGGCCGTCTTCGCTGCTTCGGGGTCCCCCGCCAAATGCGTCAGGAAGACGGGTTCGGGGGATATGAACTACCTCATCGCGGAGAAGGGGATAGACGCGGTCACCTTCGGCCCGGGCGACACCTCGGTGTCTCACACCCAGCGGGAGTCCATATCGCTGGACGACTACTTCGCCGCCATAGAGGTGCTGGCCAAGCTCCCCGAGGAGCTCCTGAAGGTGGACGGAAGCGAGGGGAAAAAGGAAATATAGCGCCCGAAGGCGTGCCCCCTACAGGCCGCGGTAGCTCAGTCTGGGAGAGAGGCATCCCTCTAACAATCGGCTGAAGACCGATGCGTCG
>JAKAPW010000042.1 GCA_021811935.1 archaeon
AGTTAACGGGCCTGATCCACAGGATGCTGGAGCCGAAGACAGTGATACTCCTCTTCGCCAGCGGGAAGCTGGTCTGCACGGGCGCGAAGAAGGAAGAGGAAGTCTACAAGGCGGTCAACAACCTGCACGTGACCCTCGAAACAGAGAAGCTGATGATATACTGAGGGCCTCCATAGAACCTTGGCCCAACAGGGGGCCTCGGGTCCGTCTGACGTTCTGCCACGGCCTCCCGGGCGGGTAGGTCGCGGGGCTCACCACGTCGTGCGTCAAGCTGCCGGCCTCGCTCGTCTGGGTCGCCCGGAGAGAAGGGCCGGATGGCCAGGCATGATGAATCGGTCTCCTCCGTAGACCGCGTGACCGCCGCCGCGGGAAGGAGCCCGGCACACTGTTCGCCGCTTACGGAAGGAAGGTCGAGGCCGTCCAGGACAGAGCTGCAGATCCTCGGGCAGGTATAGGGCCGAGAACACGCACGCCGGAAAGGAGCCCCGCGCATACAGGTATCCGCTTCTCTCTGCGTTCCTGCATGCGTTGGGCTCGTTGTATTTTAAAGGGCGGGGACGGCAAGGCCGAACCCGCATGAACCCGCTGACAGGCGCGCTGAAGTTCCTCGCCTCTTCCATCTTCACGTCCCTGTTCGCGCTTGTCTTCTTCCTGGTGGCGGGAAGGGTGGCGTCGCCCGTCCTCGTCGGGCAGGTGGCCGTGCTGCAGCTGGTGGAGGGAATGGCGTACGCCTCGATGAGCCTGATGCCGACGCCTGTGGTGACGAGGGAGGTGGCCCACGGCCTCGGCTCGGGGAGGCGGGGGTACGGGACGGTGGCCACCTCAGCGCTGGGCTTCACCCTCATGGCGTCCCCGTTCATGCTCTTCGTCTTCCTCTTTCCTTCGTACGTGCCTCTGGCGCTGCCGTACTACCTGCTCGGCCTGTACTCCAACTACCAGTCGTCCGTGCTGCAGGGGCGCGGAAGGTTCACCGATATCAACGTGGCTAACATGACGTTCACATTGGTGAAGTGGGGGCTGTCGACCGCGGGCATATCCTTTGGCATAGGGTGGATAGTCATGGCCTGGACCGCGGCGGCTGCGATAAGGACCGGCTTCTTCCAGTGGATGCTGAGGGGTGTCCGCCCGCGCATCGATGTCCTAGAGGTCAGGAGGATAGTCGTCACGGGGCTGCCCGTCTACCTTTCGGGGCTGGCGGCCTTCGTCGCGGCGGCGGGGGACAGGCTGATCGTGACCTATCTCATGGGGGCATACTTCATAGGGATATACCAGCTGGTCGCGCTCGCCGCCAGCGTCCCGACGGTCGTCGGAGGGAGCGTATCGAGCGCGCTGATGCCGTCGGCGACGTATTATGCGGCGAAGGGGCACGGGCTGAAGGAGATGAGCTCCCCCACCTTCAGGATGCTGGCGCTCTTCGGGTTCACGGCGGGGGTGGCGGGGGCGGGCGTCGCACCGTTCTTCATATCGCACCTGTTCCCGAAGTACGCGCTCGGCGTCCCCGCTATGCAGCTGCTCCTGCTCTCCTTCAGCGCCATGATACCCTTCACCGCGCTGCAGAACTACCTGATAACCAAGGCGAGCTACAGGCCCTTCGCCGTCATAGCCGCGGCGGGGGCGGCGGTCGACGTCGCGGCGTCCCTGCTGCTTATCCCCGCCTTCGGAGTGACCGGCGCGGCGCTGGCGCAGGCCGCCACCGACGTAGTCGTGTCCCTGACCACGGCGTACTTCTGCGTCGTCCACGGCGTCTTTGAAATCGGGAAGAAGGAGAAGCTGACCGTCATGGCTATACCGTTCCTCCTCATGGGGGTGACGCCCGCATGGCCCGTCCTGCTCGCCCTGGTGCCGCTCGCCTTCAGGCAGCTTTCGCTGGTCACGAGGGGCGACTTCGACCAGATAGGCGGCTTCGTCCCGGGCGCCTTGAAGCCAGCCTACGCGGCGGTGCGCGGATGCCTCAAGGGTTGAGCGGCGGCCGAGTCCGCCAGCACGGACCGGCTGGAGCAGGATGGTGCTCTTTCCGACCCGCCGCATCCCGGAGAGGACGACGGCCAGCCTGGTCGCCGCCAGCGCCCTGTTGGCGTGGGCCACCCCGTGCAGCACCTGCTCGTACTTCGGCGTCACCAGCGGCCAGCTCAGGTAATCCGCGTAGCCGGGCCCCGCGTGGTGGATGAGGTGGACGTGGGTGTCTATGAGGCCCGGGATGACGGAATACCCTGGGTGAAGGTCCCGCCCCGAGGACGACGCCTCCCCGACGGTGTCGCCCTCCCAGCCGATCGTGCAGGCGCCCAGGTCTTCGCTGCCGTCCCAGAGGGAGATGCCCGACAGTCTCACGCTGGGCCTCGGGCCCCCGGAGGCCTAATAAGGTTTGGAGGCGGGGCCGCTCTCAGAGCGAGCTTCTGTCCTTGAGCAGCGATTCGCTCGTCCCGAGGCGGTCCAGCATGGAGTAGAACCTCCGGTGAAGGTCCTTGGCCACGTCCTTGTTCTCTTCGTAGACGTTCTTCTGCTGTTTGGGATCGGAGGCGAGATTGTAGAGTTCGACGGGCTCCCCCTTGGCTGCATACAGCAACGACCATTCGGGCGTGGTTATCGTAGAGGGCAGGAATTCGACCACCGTCCTGCCGAGGCTGTCTATGACGCCGGTCCGCTCTCCCGGCTTGCACAGGGGCCACGACGTGACGACGAATTCCTTGCCGGCTTCGTTGTCGCCCTCCAGGTGCGGCTTCAGGGAGACGCCGTGCATCTCTTTGTCCGGTTTTATGTTGCACATGTCGAGGATGGTGGCGGGCACGTCCGTCAGCGACACGAGTGCCTTGCTCTTCTTCGGCTTCACCCCCGGCACGTAGGCGAGGAGCGGGACCCTTATCGCCTCCTCGTAGAGCGGAGATCGGTATATGTGCGCCCTCCAGTCCTTTGCCCTCATCAGGTCCTCCGGGACCACCTCCCACATGTCCTGCACTATCTTGGACGTCTCCATGACCGCCTTCCCGAAGAACCCGTGCTCGCCGAAGTAGTACCCGTGGTCGCTGAGAAAGACTATCATGGTGTCGTCCATCAGGTTCAGGTATTCGACCGTGTCGAGCAGCCTGCCTATCCACCTGTCCACCATGCTCACTTCTCCGCAGTAGCAGGCGTGTGCTATCCGGAGGTCCTCCTCCGACACCCCCCTCTCCTTGTACCTCCCGTAGCAGGGCTCGACCGTCCTCCCGTCGTACTGGGGGTAGTACTGCTCGACGTACCATGCCGGCGGATCCCAGGGCTCGTGGGGGTCCCAGGTGTCGACGTAGAGGAAGAATTTCTCCTTGTAGTGCTTCTGGAGCCACCTCTCGGCCGCGAGCATCGTGGCCGGGGCGAAATAGTCCGTTTCATGGCGCCTCTGGGATATCCATTCCTGCCGCACCCTCTGGGGGAAGACCTTCTGCCCCCTGATGGCCGTATAGTCGGAGAACCCCCTGTCGAAGTTGAATCCGTTGTTCCCGGTGAAGAAGGGCGTGTCCGCCACCGCGGCGGTGACGTAGCGCTCCTTCGACATCATCTGGGACACGGTGGGTTCGTCCGCCGGAAGTGGCTCCCAGCCCATGAACGCGAAACTGAGCCTGCCGGTGCTCAGGTCGGCCCTGGTGGGGACGGTGGGGAACGAATTGCCGTAGCAGTTCTCGAATGCCACGCACTTGTTTCCGAACCTGTCCAGGTTGGGGGTCCTGGCCTTGCCGCCGCCGTACAGGCCGAGGTGGTCCTTCCTGAAGGTGTCGGATACTATCACTATCACATTCATGTATCCTGACGGGGCGAGAAAATGCGATTAAAAACGTTTGGTGGCGGCCCGGCGCTCATATCACCTTCTGCTCCTTCAGCCTTTGGATCTCCTCCCTCGTGTACCCGAGCAGTCGGGAATACACTTCCTCGTTGTGCGCCCCCAGCGGAGACCCTCCGGAGTCGACCCGGCCGGGCGTCTTTGACAGCTTCAACGCGGACCCGGGGATCAGCAGGTCTCCCATCCTTTCGTGCTTGACGTTCCTCAGCAGCTCCCTGGCCTTGACGTGGGGGTCGTCGAACGCTTCGATCACGCTGCTGACCCTGCCGCATGCCGCCCCCAGGGCCCTCAGGTCTGCGAGCGCCTCCGAGGTCGTGGTCCCGGCGGCCCAGTCGCCCACCACCTTGTCCACTTCGTCCACGCTCAACGCCCTGTCCCATGACGTGCCGAACCTCTGCTCGTTCAGCAGGTCTTCCCTCCCTATCCGCCGCAGGAACTTCGTCCACATGTCGTCCGTGTAGATGCTCGCGTAGATCTGGCCGTCCTTCGTGTCGTAGACGTTCGAAGGGGCGGAGGTCTGGAACCTGTTGCCCACCCTGACCGGCAAGGACCCGGCGGCGTAGGAGAGGTGTTCGATGAGGAACATGAAACCGACGTCGAACATGGATATGTCCACCCTCTGTCCTTCGTTCGTCCTTTCCCTGTGGTAGAGGGCGGCCAGGACGCTCAGCGCCGCGAAGGTGCCCGAACCCCAGTCCGTGACGGCGGGGCCTATCCTGACACGCCTGTCCGGGAATCCGTTCGCGTCTATCAGCCCCAGCATCGCCTGGATCAGGTAGTCGAAGGCGACCAGGTCCTTGTACGGCCCCTGGTTCCCGAACCCGGTCACGGACACGTATATGATCCGGGGGTTCACCTTGACCTGCTCCTGATAGCCGACGCCCAGCCTGTCCATTGCCCCCGGCGCATAGTTTTCGACGAAGACGTCCGACTTCCTTACAAGGTCGAAGAGCATCTTCTTCCCCTGTTCGCTCTTCAGGTTCAGCGTGACCGACTTCTTGTTCGCGTTTATGTAGGTGTAGAGCAGGGACTCGCCGTTCACGAAGGGCCTCTGGTACCTGAACCTTTCCCCGGTGACGGGCTCTATCTTTATGACCTCCGCGCCGAGCTCCGCCAGCAGCCTGCCGCAGTACGACCCCGCTATGACGTGCGAATGGTCCAGCACCCGTATGCCGTCAAGGACGCGCCTGGTTGCCCCCAACCTGTGCCCGACGGTGGCCACCGATGTCTTAAGGCTTCCGTTTCATGACCCGCGGGCGGAACCAAACGTTTACAATCCCGGCCCCTGACCCGCCCCACGATGGAAGGCGTCTTCTACGTCATGCCCACCCCCTTCGACGGTGCGCAGCAGATAGACAGGCCCGGCATTTCGTCCCTGGTGGAGTTCGCCATACGCTCGTCGGCGGCGGGCATAGTCATACTCGGGGTGACGGGGGAGGCCTCGAAGCTCTCCGACCCGGAGAAGCTGGAGGTGGTCGGGCAGGTCGTCAAGGACGTCCGCCGCAGGACTCCCGTGGTCGTGGGCGTGGGGAACCCCTCCGAGGAGGTGGCCGCCTGGCTCGGTTCGGAGATCAAGAAGCTGGGAGGGGATGCGCTGATGGTGCTGCCGCCGAAGATGACCGACGAAGACGCCCTGGCAAGGTACTACGGCACGGTGTCGGACAGCGCGGGGCTGCCGATAGTGGTGCAGGACGAGCCCGCGACGAGCGGCACCTTCCTGTCCGTTTCCGCCATCGAAAGGATATGCCGGAGGCTGGGCGACGCTCCCTCCCTGAAACTGGAGGACCCGCCCACCCCTCGCAAGATAAGGCGGATCAGGGAAAGGGTAGGCAGGTCTCCGAAAATCTTCGGAGGGATAGGCGGACAGTACTTCCTGTACGAGCTGGAGAGCGGGGGAGACGGGATCATGACGGGCTTCGCGTATCCGGAGATACTCGTGAAGATCTATCGGCTGTACAGGGACGGCGACCGAGCGGAGGCGGCGGACGTCTTCTTCAGGTCGCTCCCGTTGATACAGTACGAGGCACAGCCGCAGGCGGGGCTGGCGATACGGAAATACGCGCTGCACAGGAGGGGGGTGCTGCCCAACCCCTCGCTGCGGAAGCCAGCGGTCGAGCTGGACGAGCAGGACCGGGCGCTCTTCGAGACGGTCCTGAAGAGGACCGCCGGCCAGCTGCCCTGGCTCACACCGTGACCTCTCTGCCCAGCCCCAGCTTCACGGCCCTGTCATAGACCGCGCGGCCCACGGCGACGTCCTCCGACGCTATGCCGACGGACTTGAACAGGGTCACTTCGGAGTCGTCCACCCTTCCGTCCTTCGTGCCGAGGACGAGCTCCGAGAGCTCCGCGTGGATGTCCTCCCTTCTGATGAGGCCCTGTTTCATCGGGATCGCGAAGTCCCCGCTCTCGTCGAGGGCCTGCTGCATGTGGTCGACCACCACCTTCGCCCGCCTGATGGTCGCGACGTCCAGCTCGCGCCTGGCGGGGTTGTTCGAACCCACCGCGCTTATGTGGGTCCCAGGCTCCACGGCGTCGCCTGAGAACAGGGGCTCGGAGGACGTGGTCGAAGTCACCACCGCGTCGCACCCGCGGACCGCCGAATCGGCCTGCTCGACCCCCTGCACGTCGATTCCGAGGAGCCTTCCGCCCGACCTGCAGAAGTCGTCCCTCCTCCCCCTGTCCCTGGAGAACACCCTCACCTTCTTTATCTCCAGCACGCTGGCCAGCCCCTCCAGCTGGCCCATGGCCTGCACCCCCGCGCCGAAGAGGCCGACGGTCTCCGCGTCCTTCCTGCACAGGTATCCGGCGGCCACGGCGCTGGCCGCACCCGTCCTGAGCTGGGTGAGGCGGTTCGCCCCCATGATGGCGAGCAGGTGGCCGTCCGCCGGGTCGAAGAGCGAGACCACGAAATAGGTCAGCCCCGGGGCCCTCTTCGAGGCCTGCCCCAGCAGGAGCTTCGACCCGAGGGCCCCCATCCCGTCGATGGACGCTCCCATCAGCCTGACCACCCCGGCCGTGTTCGGGTAGGCTACGGACACCCTGAGCGGCATCTGGACGCGCCCCTTCCCGAGCAGTTCGAAGGATTCCCTGACGGCCGCCATGGCGCCCGCCATGTCCATGGAGCTGCGCACGTCTTCGTCGCTCAGCAGCAGGACCATCGTTCCCCAGTCGGCCGAACAAAGAATTTAAATGTGTTCCGAGGACTGCGGATGAGAAGTTTGCCAGAATATGGTACGATTCGGTACGCGGCCGACGGCGGCATAAGGACGGTCGTCCTCAACAGGCCCAGGTCCCTGAACGCGATCAACACGGCGATGCTGAAGGAGCTCGGCGAGGTCGTCGACGCGTGCTCCGGGGACCCCGGGGCCAGGGTGCTCATCGTGAAGGGGGAGGGCGGCAACTTCTCGGCCGGCGCCGACGTGAAGGAGCGGGCGGAGCACTCCGAGTCCCCGGACGCCCGGAGGGCGAGGAGCCTCGATTACCTGATGCTCGGCCACGACGTCTTCGGCAGGCTGATGGACCTCCCTCTGCCGGTGATAGCCCAGGTGGAGGGATACTGCCTGGGGGGCGGCCTCGAGCTCGCCCTCAGGTGCGACGTCAGGATAGCCTCCGAAGACGCGAAGCTCGGGCTGCCCGAAGCGAGGGTGGGTGTCTTCCCCGCCTTCGGGGGGACGCAGGTGGTGCCCAGGTTCGCGGGGCCCGGCAGGGCCAAGTACCTGATGTTCACGGGGGAGCACGTCGGCGGCAGGGCGGCCATGTCGATGGGGCTGGTGGACGAGGTCGTCCGGCAGTCGGAGGTGGAGGGGCGCACGTCGGAGCTCGCCAGGAAGGTCGCGCAGAACGCGCCGCTCGCCCTGAGGCACATAAAGTCGCTCGTGAACAGGAGCCTCAGGACGCCGCCCGCCGAGGGGATGCTCCTTGAGATAAACAGCGCCTATGAGAACATGTCCTCCGACGATTTCGTCGAGGGGGCGAAGGCGTTCGCCGAAAAGCGGAAGCCGGAGTACAGGGGAAGGTAGGTAGGTAGGGCTATACGCCCTTCGTGCCGCCCCAGGTGAATCCCCTGGTCAGGTACTTCTGCGCCAGCACGGCCAGCAGTATGCCGGGCAGCATGGCGAATATGCCGGCGGCCGCAAGGCCGCCCCATGCCACGCCCTTCTCTATCACCACGAACCCGGCCATGAAGACCTGGACCGTCTGCGCCCCCGAGGGGAAGGGCGTGTAGGTCATGGTGAGGGCGTAGAGGAACTCGTTCCAACATGAGATGAAGTTGAGGATGAGCACCGTTATGACGCCCGGGATGACTATCTTGAGGCTTATCTTGTAGAAAGTCTCGAACGGGCTCAGGCCGTCTATCTGCGACGCCTCCTCTATGCTCATCGGTATGGCGTTGAAGAACCCCATGAGCAGCCACGTGGCGAAGGGCGCGGTGAAGCTCAGGTAGACGAGCATCAACCCGAACCAGTTGTTGAGGAGCAGCAGGTTCCTCGTGATGATGTAGTAAGGGACCACGAAGGCCGCCTCGGGCAGCATGGTCATGAAGAGGATCATCCTGGCGGGCCAGATCCTCCTCTTTATGTGCCTGGTCAGGGCGTAGGCGGAGGGGGCGCCTATGGCGAAGGTGCTGATGAGCGAGCTCATGAGGGCGATCAGGGAGCTGTTCAGCATCCAGGGGAGGCTCCCGATGGCCGTCTGGGTCACGGTCTGGGCGGACTGCTCCGCGCTGTAGAAGTTGCTCAGGGTGGGGTGCGGTGGGAGAAAGCTGGGGGGATAGGAGAACACGTCGAGGTTGGTCTTCAGGGAGGTGACAAGCGTCCAGTAGAGGGGGAAGGCGTAGAACAGCGCCATCGCAGCCAGGAGGGCGGCCAGGAGGAGCGTGGTTCCCTTCATCCCTGCGCCACCCCCTTGAGCCCGAGGTACTTCTCCACCGACGTGAACTTCAAGACAAAGGCCACGAACGACGTCACTATGGCGAGGAAGAGCAGCGACAGGGCCGCCGCGTAGTGAGTCTCGAAGAAGCTGAACGCCACCTGATAGATGTAGAAGCCCAGTATGTAGGTGGCGTTCCCGGGCCCGCCGTTGGTAAGGACGTATATCAGGGCGAAGCTCTTCATCACGCCCACCGACTCGAGGACGAAGCCGACCACGGCGGCGGCCCTTATGCCGGGCACGGTGATGTGCCTGAACGCCGCCCACCTCCCCATGCCGTCGATGGAGGCCGCTTCGTAGAGCTGGCGCGGTACGCTCAGGAGGGCGGCATAGACCACCAGGAAGATGAACGGCGAATATTCCCACGAACTGGCGAAGATGATGGCCGGCATGGCCAGGCTGGTGCTGCCGAGCCAGTTCGGCGAGTGGAGGCCGAAGAACCCGAGGATGTAGTCCACCGGCCCGAAGGTGGGGCTGAGCAGCAGCACCCACATGAGCGATATCGCGACCGGAGAGATGACCAGGGGAAGTATCAGGAACGTCTGGAAGACCCTCTTCAGCCTGCCCATGTACCAGTAGAGCACGAGGGCCGCCCCGAACCCGATCAGGAACTCGAGGGCCACCGTGGCGACGAAGTAGTACAGGGTGTTGGTGAGCGAATGCAGCAGCAGCGGGTCCTGGGGCATCTTGCTGAACTCCGCCGTGGTGAACCGCCCGCCTCTGGTGAACGCGTCGTAGAACAATATGTACATGGGATAGGCGAAGAACACGAGAAAATAGACCATTATCGGCGTTATCAGGATGAGGCCTGCCTTTCTGTGCAGCGTCGATTGGAGCGTCATGCTAGCCCGCGATGGCGGTGTAGAACTGCGAGACTATCTTGTTCGTGCCCACCGCCACGCTGTCCTTCCCGGAATACATGCTGGGGAACTCGGAGGTCACGTAGGCGGATATCTTGGGGAAGTATGAGGCGTAGACCACGTAGGGGTATCCATGCTGCACGTTGTTGGAGACGTTGACGAAGGCCGGGGCGGATTGCGGCTCGGAGCTCATCGCGAGCGAGAAGACGGAATACCTGAAGGGAAGCAGGCTGTCAAGGGTGAAGAAGTTCTTGGCTTCCGACGGGCTGGTGGCGAAGGAGAGGAAGGCCAGCGCGGTCGGAAGGTTCTTCGTGTACTTGAAGATCGACAGCGCGGTGCCCGAGCTTGTGGTGTACCCTCCCGGGTAGCTCGGCGCGACGGCCCAGTCCCCGCCGATCGAGCTCTTGTTGGCGTTGTTCAGGTAGAAGGCGGGCTGGGTCCAGAAGAGCATCATCGGGGCGTCTCCGCGGGCGAACATGCCGGGCGCGGTCTCGAACGCGGTGGACAGGGGGCCTTCGCTCGCGTTGACCAGTTCTATGTACGTGGACATGGCTTGCTGGCCTATGGTCGAATTGATTAGCAGCTTTCCGTTGGACATGAAGACGCCCCACTGCGCCGTCACGGGGCCGTACTGGGCCGCGTTAGCGACCCGGAGGCTGGCCAGGAGCGAGCCGTACGTCTGGATCATGTCATACGGCAGGCTGTCGCTCATGACTATTATGCCGTACTTGCTGCCGTGCTGCCCGTTGAAGAAGTTGGCAACGTCCACCAGCTGCTGGAGGGTCAGCGTAGCGGACGCCGGGTTGGGCAGCGCGTAACCATATTGCTGCTGGAAGGCCGCCTGGTTGGTGGCGTTGTTGAAGAAGGAGGGCCTGTAATACATCACGAACGCGTCGCTGGCTTCCGGCAACGCCAGCTGGGCGCCGCCCGCCTTGAACAGGTTCATGGTCGACTGGATCATGTCGGACGAATTCCAAGAAGCGGGGAAGTACTGGGAGCCCGAGACATACGGGCCAACGTCCAGCAGGTAGGGCTGGAGGATGCCCATGAACCCGGGGGCCACGCTTATCACGTCGAAGGACGACTGGTTCGCCTGGAAGGCGGTCATGTACGCGGCGACGCTGCTGCCGTAAGGCTCGCCTATGACGTTGACGGTGACGCCGGGGTGCTGGGCCATGAAGTCTGCCGCTATCTTCTTCAGGGCGGCGTCGTTGAAGCCGGAGAAGGCGACGACGTTGATAGTCCCGGATATCGCGGACGTCTGCTTGGCGGGCATGAACGCGTAGTACGCCCCTATGCCGCCGGCGACGGCGACGAGAAGTATGACTATACCGACGACGACCATCCGCGAAATGGCGGCACGCTTCATCAAACTGCCACTGACTCTACAAATTTGTTATTTAAGGGTAACTATGCGGAAATCGATTTCAAGACTTGGCCTTCTTCATGTCTGGCGGGCCTCCGCTCTCGCCCAAGTTCATCTGCATCGGCGGCGAGCACGGGCCTGAAGGCGTTCCGACCCGCCAGCTTTGCGATCCTGCCCACATATGGAGGGCGTCTTCTGTTCCCGCCCCCATAGCTTCCCGAGGGACAGGATGAGCCGCGGCGACAAACATGGCCCCCATCGGCATCTTCTGATGAAACACCGCGCGCGCGAGTCCCTATATGGTTATCTCTTCTCTGGGTTTCAGCAACCGCGGATCGACCTTGCAAGACTTCAGCACACTCAGAAAGTCGCTGTGCAGTCGCCTGGCGACATCCGGGTTCTCTCCTATGACGTCCTTTTTCTGTTTGGGGTCCTTTTCAAGATTGTAAAGCTCCGCAATTTCTCCCTTGGCGCTGTAGATCAGCGACCACTCATGAGTGGTTATGGTGCTCGGCAGGAATTCCCTTACGCGTCTTTCGATCGAATCTACGATCTTGATAGCGGTGCCGGGGTTGGACAAGGGCGGTGACGTAACCACCAGTTGCTCCCCAACAAAGCTTTCGTCTCCCTTGACGGCCCCTGCCAGCGACTTGCCCTGCACCGTGGTCGGTCTTTCTATGCCAAGAAGGTCAAGTATGGTAGGCATCAAATCGACGAAGGAACCAAGATTGGAAACGTGTTTAGGCTCGTAGTCCGGGTGGCAGATAACGAGCGGAACGTGAATCGCCTCCTCGTACAGAGGTGACCTCAGCCAGTCGCCCCTCCACCTTTCTTCCTTGCTGAACTTGGGCGAATTGTCCTTTATGCTCTTCCCGAATATGCCGTGCTCGCCAAAGTAGAACCCGTGGTCCGAGGAATAGACTATTATTGTGTCATCCATGAGATTCATGTCTTCCAGCTTCATCAACAGCGACCCCACCCAATGATCGACCATGCTTATCTCTCCGCGGTAGCAGTCATGTGCCAAGTCCACTTCTTCTTTGGTGACATCGCCTGCATCTGTTCTGCCATATGTTGGATACACCACTGTACCATCGTAATTCGGGCGATAGCGTTCCACGTACCATGCGGGCGGGTCCCACGGTTCATGCGGATCCCACGTATCGACCAGTAGAAAGAATGGCTTTCCGTTACCGTGATTCTTTTCCAGGAGACGCTGAGCTTCCATCATGGTCCTTGGTGCAAAATAGTCTTCTTCGGACATCCTCCGCTTGACTATATGCTCTTGTTTCAGTTTTGCATTCATTCCCTGTCCGTATATTTCCGTGAATATATCGAACGCATGGTCATAACGGAAGCCGTCCCTCATGTAGAAGGGAGTGTCCACGGCGGCGAAAGTGGCATAGCCGGCTTCACCCAGTATTTGGGGGAGGACCGTTTCTCCTTCGGGCATGGGTGCCCAGCCGAGGTAAGGAAATGTCCACTTTCCTGTCAGGAGGTCGGCCCTCGCAGGCACGGTCGGAAAAGAAGCCGAATAGAAGTGCTCGAACACGGTGCTCTTCTTGGCGAGCCGTTCAAGATTTTCTGTATGTATGGACGAGTTGCCATAGAATGAAAGGTGATCTTTCCTCTGTGTATCGGATACGATCAGAACCAGATTCTTTCGTTCGTGCACAATGGGTTTCCCGGTTTTTGAACATATTAAAATATTATGCGGCGAGGTCTGCAGAACCTGCCGGTATCAATCCGAAAGAGATTTCCATCAGGAATGCATGGATTCTATCCCTGGGCTGGCTGCAGCCGGCCGAAGACATGATTGTGGGAGCCAAGAGTGCAACGCACCTTGTAGCAAGGGGGGGTCGTCCATGGAAGTCCTCCGGAGAGAGGAGGACGGCCTTACCATGACAGGGAGGCATGCCGACCGGCGGTGGAGTGCAAATCGAGGAACAGAACTCGGCCCGCACGAGACCCCGTCGGAGTTTCCGGACTGCGGCGTCAGAATCCGGCTCGGGCGGTCACCGGGTGCTACCTGGACTACGTTGGGGTCGCCCCTCCACTGATTCTTTGGCGTGCCCTTCGAGGCCGACCGCTTGCTGTGAGCACGGACGATGATGGTGTGCCCGGTCCCATCGAAGCCGGTCGGACAGGTGCGGCCAGTGCCGCAAACGAAAATGCGTGCGGACATACGCGTTCGAGGGAATGGTTTCTCAGAACGGCCAGATGACTGTCAAGTACTCTGATGGGATGGAGGCGGTAATCATCTCCGATGGGTCCATCTTCCCCCCAAAGGCGGCCCGCTAGGTACGCCCGGGCGTACGATGCATATGCTTC
>JAKAPW010000105.1 GCA_021811935.1 archaeon
ATCCTTCCAGCTCCGCCCACCATGCGCGCCCCCTCCAGCGGCCCTATCTCCCGGGAGAGCCTGTCCCCCACGTCTTCGGCCACCCTGCCGTCCCTGACGAAGGCCTTGACCATGTACGGACGGTCGGTCCCCCGCTGGTCGAAGCTGGCGTACCCGGCCCCCAGCCCGCTCCCCCTGTACTTCACGCACGCGAGCCCCGTCACGGCCATCGTGCTGGACAGCCTCGGCGCGTCCTTCTTCCTCAGCACCCCGAAGACGCCGCAGCCGTCCTTCACGACGGGCTGCCCGTACCGCGCGTCGTAGACCGGCAGGTCGTCCACCTCAGGCGCCTCCCGCGGGTTTCACGCCCAGCTCCTTCCTCACGCCCGGGTCGAGGTCCACGGAGCGGAGGAGCTCCCTGTTCCCCGTTATGGTGGAGCTGACGCTGCTGGCCCCGGCCGCGCCCGCCAGGAGCTTTATCTCCCTCTGCGTGGCGGCGACGAAGTTCTCGAGCCGCTGCGCCGACTTCACGTCCAGGACCACCTCCCTGTCCTCTTCGTACCCCATCGCTATCAGCGCGGCCTGGCCGAAGCCGACGCAGTCGGCCCCCAGGGCCATCAGCTTGAATATGTCGTCGGAGCCCCTGACGGAGTTCCCCTCGGCCAGGACGTCGAACCTCCACCTCAGGCCCAGCCTCTTCAGCTCGGCGTCGACGCGGGCCACGGACAGCTCCAGCGGGAAGTCCGACCCTTCCTCGTCCTCGTCCAGGATCACCCCGGCCAGGGCGCCGTCCGACCGGAGCAGGCCCAGCGCCTCTTCCACCTTCTCCCTGGAGGACGGCGCGCGGAGGTAGACCAGGGACCCGGCGGCCGGCGGGGCCGCGTACGAACCGATGTCGACGGAGCAGACCGGGGAGTGCTGCCCAGACCCGACGTCGGCTATCGTCCTGGCCGCGTGCTTCACGTCGCCCACGCCCCTGCAGTCCATCAGGAGGCCCATGCTCAACGCGGTCCTGGAGAATATGTCGTTCACGTCGGCCTTGATGCCCGGCTGAAGGTGGGTGAAGAAGAAGGGCGAGGACAGCCTGAGCCTGGTCCCGCCCAGGTATACCGACGTCTCTATCTCCTCCCTGTACGGGTCGATGCTCGGCCTCGTCACCTGGGCGCCGTCCACCACCAGCCAGTCCGACAGGCGGGCGGGCGTCTCCACCGTCGGGGGGCTCGTGTTCCCCATGCTCGAGAGCGTGGCCTCGGCGGCCGCCTTGCCGATGGTCCCGGCCATCTCGGTGAGCATGGTTATCCTTCCCGGAGGCCAGAGCGCCGACCTGGCAGGGCCCGCCATCGGCAGGTCGACCCGGCCGGAGGCGCTCCTCGTGGGCGACCCCGCCAGGCCCAGTATGGAGACGGTCTCACGGTTCATCCCCTCCTCGTATTCGAGCAGGTCCCGCCGCCCGCGCAGGTCCCTGACGTCGTCCAGCCCCATCTGCTCCAGGATGAGCCTCATCTCTTCCGTCCATCCGTTCACCAGGTTGGTCAGCCATACGACCGACTGGCGGATGGAGAGCACCCTCGCCTGCCTCTGCGTTATCTTGTTGGTCAGCACGGCGGGGCAGTATCCCAGGTGGCACTTGTGGACCATCAGGCAGCCGAGGGAGAGCAGTGCCGCCGTGCCCAGGCTGGTGATGTCTGCCCCCATCGCTATGAGCTTCAGCGAGTCCTCGGGGTGGCTCACCCTGCCCGCCGCGACGACCGTGAAGTTCTCCCTCAGCCCCTCCCGCCTGAGGATGGCGTCCGCGGAGGCCACGGCGAACTCGATCGGTATGCCGCAGTTGTTCTTGACCACGGCGGGGGCGGCGCCTGTCCCCGCCCCGGAGCCGTCTATTATTATCCCGTCGGCGCCCATCCTGGCTATGCCCGAGGCGATGTACGGTATGTAGTTCGTGGCTGCCACCTTGACGAAGACCGGGTGGCCCGTCGCCTCCTTCAGTCCGAGTATCCTCTGTCCCAGGTCCTCTATCGAATAGATGTCGTGATGGGGGGCTGGCGAAATCGCGTCCATCCCCACCGGTATCCTCCTCGTCCTGGAGATGGGTTCTGTCACCTTGGCCCCGGGCAGGTGCCCCCCTATGCCCGGCTTGGCCCCCTGCCCTATCTTGATAACCACGCCCAGCCCCCTGGTCAGGGTCGAGATGTCGACGCCGAACCTGGCCGACGCCCACTGGACCGTGATGTTCGAGCATCCGGCCACCTCGTCCAGCAGCCCCCCCTCGCCGGTCCCCGCCACCACGTTGGTGGCGTCAGCCGCGCGCCCTATCGAGATGTTCGGGACGCCCGAGAGGGCGCCGAAGGACATGTCGCCG
This sequence comes from archaeon, assembly GCA_021811935.1. Lineage (GTDB taxonomy): Archaea > Thermoproteota > Nitrososphaeria > Conexivisphaerales > DTJL01 > JAKAPW01. The sequence goes on from JAKAPW010000105.1 coordinate 2,339, forward strand.
AGGTAGATGGGGGACGAAATCTCCATGCCCCGGATGAACGGGACGGACGTCCTCACCCGGCCCGCGCCGCCGTCGGCCGGACGGCACGTCTTCAGGTAGAGCCTGTCGAGCGCCCTGCCCGTCCGCTCGGACGGCACCAGGAAGGGCTCGTCCGTGGCCCTGCCGGTCTGGGAAAGCCTCCTTATGTGCTGTATCTTCCACGGCGTCCAGAACTCCTTCGATTTGAAGGTGGGCAGCGGGAGATAGTTGGTCACCTCCATCGTGCGCGCCGCGCCGACCCCCTGTGGCTTTTCGCTCAGCATTATTCCTTCTCTTGTAAGCAAGTGTCTGACGAAAAGTGCTATTTATTCGTTTAACAATGCTTGAGTTAAATCGCCCGACTCGGCGACGGAGCGGGCGCAGATAACCTACTTCGACAGGCGAAGACG
>JAKAPW010000043.1 GCA_021811935.1 archaeon
CTCCCAGTATAGACGTCCTCACCAGGTTGCGGACTCTCTTGAGCACAGAGGGAGGAAATGATTTCAGGATAACATAAGCGGCGCCCCGCACAGAAAGCGCTATATCGCACGTCCGCGCCACACCGTCGTCTTGGCCACTGACAGGAAGTTCTGCAGGTTCAACGCCGATCCGTCCGCCCCGCCGTTCGCGATGCGTTCCCCTCCTGAAGGGGGGATGTGCATCTCCTCCTTCGTCCTGATAACGGAGAGGGGGAAGCCGTCGAACGTCCTGCTCGGCCGCCTGGACCCGTCCGCCAGGTGGGACCACATCGGTGCGCTCGACAGGGAAAGGGCCGAACGGAACAGCAGGGGATGGATGATCCCCGCCTCGCACCTGATCGTCGGAGAATCCCCTCAGGAGGCCGCCGAGAGGGTCCTGGAGGAGCAGTTGGAGATGAAGGGGGTCGCCCTCTCCGGCCCAAGGGTCGTTTCGGAGGCATACCCCACCACACCGGGCGGGCCGCCGCACTGGGACATACAATTCATCTTCAGGGGGGAGGCCCCGGAGGTCGGGAAGGCCGGCGCCTGGAAGGAGCTGAAGTTCGTCGACGTGCCGCGGCTGCCGAAATCAGAGATGGCCAGGAGGCACGAAGACGTGCTCGAGAGCGCCGGCTTCGCGTTCCCCGGCTGACAGAAAACAATTTAAGCCCTACTCAGAACTTTACTCGCGCTGTTTGGGTAATATTTCTTGAAAAAGATAGGGTTCGTAGGACTCGGGAACATGGGCCTTCCGATGGCGTCGAGGCTCATTCAGTCAGGCTTCCAGGTCGTCGCGTTCAACAGGACGAGGTCGAAGATGGAGCAGCTGAAGGGAAGGGCAGAGCTGACCTCGTCGGCCAGGGAGGTCGCCGAGAAAGGGGACCCCACCATCCTCATGCTCACCGACACCGCCGCGGTCGAGGACATCCTCTTCCTCGCGCAGGGGATGTACGAGAGGCTGGCGTCCGGACAGACCATAATAAACTGCAGCACGATACTGCCTTCCGCCTCCAAGAGGATAATGGAGAGGCTGAAGAGGAAGAACGTGGGATACATAGAGGCGCCGCTCTTCGGAGGTCCCCTGGAGGCCAAGCAGGGAGAGCTCATCGCCGTGGCGGCGGGGGAGAGGGAGAGGTACGAGGAGAACCTCGGCATAATCAAGTCGTTCGCTTCGAAGGTTTTCTACACCGGCCATGTCTCTACGGCCCTCTCCATGAAGCTGGCCCTGAACCAGCTCGTTGCCGTGTACGCCCAGTCCATGAGCGAGGCCCTGGTCTTCACCCAGAAGCTCGGCATAGACCCCTCTCTCTTCGTGCAGGTACTAAATTCCACCGGCTTCAAGACGACCTTTAGCGAAGGGAAGGGGCCCAATATGATCAAGGACTCCTTCGAGCCCACCTTCTTCCTTTCCCACATGATGAAGGACCTGAACCTGACCGACCAGGCCGCGCACGACAACAGCGTCTACATGCCGCTGCTGTCTCAGACCAGGCTCAGCTACCTGGCCGCCATGAACATGGACCTCGGAAACAAAGACTTTTCAGCCATAGCGAAGATGCTCAAGGACCTGAACAAGTAGACCCTGCGGTGGAGGGGTGTCGGAGCGGTTACGAGCTCGCCTGCAGAGCGAGTCCACATGGGTTCGAATCCCATCCCCTCCTACCTTCATGTATGGTTTAAACTTGGTTTTGGCTGGCAGACGCAGGACTATCCGGACGGGGGCTTCCACGTCCGGCCGGCACGGAAATCTGACTTGCGAAAAGAGTCGTTCGCGGGACCAGGCAGGGGAGACCTTCCAGTCTCCTATGAAGACGGAAACGGTATGGCAGACGACACTTTCGCCCGAAGCGGGCGGATAAGGCCTTTATGCCTTGATGGCCGTGAGACCATCATGAGCGCATGGCTGATCGAAGAACTCGGGGTTCTGGACATCAAAGACGAAGAAGCGTTCGATGACAGGCTGAGAGTACAGAAGGCCGCCTTCCTTTTGAAGCGCCTCGGTGTCGCCCCCTTCACCAGATACGGCTTCAGCCTGTATATTCACGGACCGTACTCGCCCGAACTTGCAAAGGAGTACTATGAGGGTGGCGGAGTCGGGCCCACAGGGATTGGACCGGGCGAGAAGGTGACGCTGACGTGGTTCATGAGTCATGGCAACGACTGGCTCGAGATAGCGTCGAGCATCATGTCGATCGAAGAATATGACAAGAAGATAGGCAGAGATGCCGTCTATGATACGGTCAGACTTTCCAAGCCATGGGTGAGACGGAGGGCATTCGACGACGTCTATGACGAGCTGAGGAAACATGACCTTTGACGCGCCGCTTCCATCTTGACACCAACTACCTCATGGCGCATCTCGAAAGCATGGCAAAGGGCACCCAAACGGACCAGAGCCGCCTGGCGCACGGTGTGATCGGCAACCTGAAGGCTCCGCCCGTGGTTTCGGACCTGGTGGCCGGAGAACTGGTGAAGAAATGCGCAGAGAAAAGTTTTGCTTTCTGTCTTGACGATTTTGTAGCTGAGATGAGGAACGGGCGCCTCCTATTTTGGGGGCCGGAGAAAAAGGAGCTCAGGCAGTATCACAGCGTGGTCCGGGAACTCCTGCATGTGGACGGCATGCTTGGGGCCGGAGACTACAGAATTCTGGCGCTGCATTGACAGGGACGCCTTGGGGCTGCTGACGTTCGAGCGAGGCATGTCCCAGAGCAGCGGCCCGACCAGATACGTAAGCGAAAGGAAAGGAAGATCCGCGATCACATCAGACCCCAGGCACGGCCTGCCCGAAGACAGAATCGCCGTGCCCGCTTTGCAACATGAGAATATCTCCGGTCCTGGGTCGGGCGACGGGGGGGGGCAGCCTGTCCCTATTCGGTCGGTCCGCCATGTGAAAACAGCCCGTGTCGTCCCTGTGGATGTCAAAGGAGATGACTTCGCGGGAGGCAAAACCGGCGTCTTACCCTACACCTTCTGGCTCGCGGACATTCCAGCATGCTGGTCCGGTTCCCTCCTTCCCGCACCGAACTGTGCTGCTACTGCCCGGTTTCCCGGGACGGGCCGCTATCGCGCGGAGTCGCCCTGCCCCGCCGACCGCCTTTCCGCCTGCAGGAAGCCGGCGACGTGCATCTTGAAGGTCTGCCACACCAGCCCCGCGTCGGGTATCCAGCCGTAACCTTCGACCGACCGCACGAGTTCCTTGGCCACCTCCTCCAGGCTCTGCTCCTCCCGGGCCGCCGCGAGGACTTCATGCCATCTTGAGTAGACGTTGACGTTGAGACGGAAGAACCCGTCGGCGTCCTCCACCGGCCGGTAGTGCGGTATCAAGAGCCTGCGCGCCCCGAGCCTCGCCAGCTTCCCGAGCGTGTCGAACTGCATGTCGAACCTGAAGGAGGGGGGAGGGCTGGCCGGCCACAGCGTCTTGGTCTGTTCCGTGTACATCCCCACCGCGTCCCCCGTGAACAGCGACCCCCTGTGCCGGGCCCAGACGCTCATGTGGTACGGCGCATGGCCGGGGGAATAGACTATGTGCAGGTCCGTCCCGCCGACCTTGATGGTCTCGCCCTCCGCCGTCTCCACCACCCTGCCCGGCTCGACCGCCGGCATCCCCCCCCACATCTCGAGGAAGGGGCCGAGCACCGAGGACGCGGACGCCACCAGCTGCGCAGGGTCTATCATGTGCTTTGCTCCCCCCCTGTACACCACCAGCCTGCTCCGAGGGTAGGCCTTCAACAGGGCGGCCGAGGCGCCGGCGTGGTCCAGGTGGACGTGGGTCGCCACCAGGTACTTCACCTCCTCCGCGCCTATCCCGGCCCGCGAGACCCATTCCACCACGCTGCGGGCGCCGGAGTTGGGTCCCGGCTCTATTATGGCGCATTCCCCCCGGTCGTACACGCAGTATATGGCGGTGACCGGCGGGTCCCCCGCCGTGCCGAGGTACAGTATCCCGTCTTCCATGGGCGTCGGGAGGGGAGGGCGGGCTATATGCTTGGCTGGAGGAGCGCCCTAGCCCAGGACTTCCCTTCGTTCCGTGTACGGGGCGACCAGCTCTGCGGCCCTGGCCACCGGGTCCGCAAAGGATCTCACCTTGTGCTTCTCGCTCAGCCTCCTGACCAGCTCCGCCTTCCAGTACACCGCGGAACGGACCGCCCTCGGCTTGGGGAAGAACACGTCGAACTGGACGTTCGCGCCGTTGAGGGCCGACATGACTCTGTCGCTCTGGGGCGCCTGCAGGTCGGAGAGGACCACCACGACGTCGCCTTCGAGCTTGGCCTGGCCCGCCTTCCTGGCCAGCGCCCCGGGCTCGGGCCTGACTTCGCCGGGCGGGACCCCTTCCTGCTGCTCGGCCACCGTCCCGAAGACGGCAAGGCGAGACCCGGCGGGCACGCCGGGGAGCGAATAGGGGTCGCAGGTCGTCTTGTAGGGGCAAAGGTCGCACTGCCAGTACCTGCCTTCTTCGTAGGCCTCCTTCCTGGGGGGCCTCCCGGCCTTCAGGTGCTCGTGCAGGATGACCACCCTTTCCCCGACCTCCTGAAGCCACGACACGTCCCTCAGGGAGCGGAAGCACTCCAGCTCGCCCGTCTTCTTGTCCCAGTAGAGTATGAGCCCGAGGTCGAGGTCCAGGGCGTGCAGGTAGGTCTGCAGCTGCATGACGTGGCCCAGGTGGGGCTCGGACGGCAGGGTGCTCGTAGACTTCACTTCCACTATGGCCTTCTTCCCCGCTATCTCCGCGAGCAGTATGTCCACCCTGCCCGAAAGGGACGCCTCCTCCGATATCTTCAGCTTCACGGGGAGCTCGACCCGTTCGACCTTGACGCTGCTCGAATTCGACAGCGCGTCGGCCACGGCTTCGTGTATCCCCTTGCCGGTCGCGAAGACCGCAAGCGTCTCCGGCTCGGGCGGCCTGGGGTCCACGTATTCGTAGTACTGCCTCCTCAGGCACGAGCCCAGGCCGCTCGGATAGTACTGCCCTATCCTGCGCCTGTGCACCCTGTTATCTTCTCGCCAGGCCGCCAGCAGCCCGTCCCGCACGGCCTCCTTGAGGATCTGCTCTTCCATCGCACCGTTGACGGCCGGCCGAATATTAAAGCCCCCCGCCGGCGGCCTACCTGGACGCCTCGCCCCAGAGCGCGACGACACCCATGAAGAGCAGGAGCGCGCCCACCACGTACGGGGCGAGCGTGGTCAGGCTGTAGACCGTGGACGCCAGGAGCGTCACCCCTATCATCACAAGGACGACCCCCCACACGACGAAGTACCTCCTGCTTCCGAAGCTGTCCTTGGAGACGGCCCCGCCGAGGGATACGTAGCCGCCGTCCGCCAGGAGCACCACGCCCAGCACCACCTGCAGTGTGACGGTGGTCGGGGAATATGCGAAGAGCATTATCATCACGCCCGCGACGGCCAGGGTGACCGCGAGCAGCGTAGCCTGGAAGTGCATCAGGGCGCCTCCCCGGCGCGGCGTGTCCTCATGTCTGTTCAGGGGGGCCCGGCGGAGATATAACGGTTTTCCGGAGGCCCAGCAACGCTTAAACGATGTTGCGCCGATGGCGCGCTCGTGTCGACGGCAGGCAGCACCGTTTCGCTGGCCCTCAACGTGACCATGGTGGTGGCCGTCGCGATAGTGGGCCTCAACCTGCTGAACGTGGCCGGCTACGCCTTCCCGGTGGAAGGGATCAGCATGCTTCCCGCCATCAACACGAACATCGCGGGCGGCCAGAGCGACCTGGCGATCGTCGTCCCGGCGAAGCTTCCCTCCCTGACCGTGGGCGACATAGTGGTCTACTGGAACAGCTACTTCGGGGAGTACGTCATACACAGGATAGTCCAGATACAGGGCTCGGGTGCGCAGGAATACGCCTTCGTGAAAGGCGACGACAGGAACGGATGCGACCAGCAGCCGAACGGCTCCTGCCTCCCTGTCACCAACGGGCTGATAGCGGGCAAGGTGGTGCTCGTGATATCGTACCTCGGCCTGCTGATGGAGAAGCCCTACAACTACGTCCTCGTCGCCGTCCTCCTGTTCGTGATGGCTATGGACTACCTGGTCTCCAGGAAGGACGGGCGGGCAGAAGCGCCGGCCTAGGGCGGCGCCTTCCCTTCACCGAGGTCTTCCAGGGTGGCGCCCCTGGTCTCCGGGGCGATGAGCGCGGTGGCGACCAGGGCGAAGGCCAGGAACGCGACGAAGAAGAGCGTCCCGTACCACAGCCCGTAGGTCCTGGCGATGTACGGCAGAGCCAATATGCCCACTATGCCGCCGACCCTGCTCACCGTGGTCGCCAGCCCCTGCGCGAAGGCCCTCAGCGACGTGGGGAAGAGCTCGACGGAGTACCCGAAGCTGAGGATGCCGCCGGGCCACTGCTCGAGGGACGAATAGACTATCCACAGGGGGAGCAGGAGGTAGGGGTTTCCTTCGGCCAGCGGGGGGAGCACCAGCAGCACCGCTATCATGGCGGCGAAGCCGAGCATCGTGAAGAGCCTCCTGCCGTACCTGTCCACCGTGTACATGAGGAAGAGGTAGGCCATGATGGGGAACGGCGAGCTGATTATGGAGAACCCGGCTATCAGCTGAAGGCTGCTTATGCCGAGCTGCCTGTACAGGGTGGGGACGTAGAAGCCGAAACCGTAGGCGCCGACGTCGAAGGCGAACCAGGAGGCCAGGACGTAGAAGGTCGACCTGAAGTATCTGGAGAAGAGCTCCCGGGCTGGGTGGACGGGCTGGCCGCCCACCATGCGTTCGCCGAGCCCCAGCTCCAGCCTGCCGCTGGCCACGGCGCGCGCCTCTTCGAACCTCTTCTTCTGGAGAAGCCACCGGGGGGATTCGGAGGCGTAGTTCCTGACGAGCACCACGGGCAGGGCGAGCAGTCCGCCGAACATCAGGGGCACCCTCCACGCCAGGTCGGTCCCCAGCGGAAGCGAGAGGTAGTTGACCACGCCCGCGAGCAGCGTGCCGAGCCAGTAGAACATTATCCCGTACATGAGCAGGAACCCTCTCTTCTTCGCCGGGGCGAACTCGGATATCAGGGAGGAGCTGACCGGGTAGTCTCCGCCTATCCCGACCCCCATCAGGACCCTGAAGATTATCACCTGCCAGACGTTCTGCGCCAGGCCGGAGAGTACAGCGAAGACCACGAAGAGGACCATGTCCGCGACGAACATTGTCTTCCTTCCGACCCTGTCCGCGAGCCAGCCGAAGGTGACCCCGCCCATCGCCATGCCTATCAGGCCGCTGGCCAGGACGAGACCGTACAGGCCGCTGGTCGGAGAGAGGTGGAAGTCGGACGACAGCAGGAGGACCGAGAACCCGATGACGGACAGGTCGTAGCCGTCCATCATGACGCCCATCGCCCCGAGCGTGGTGAGCACCCAATGGTATCTCTTCAGAGGCGCGCGGTCCAGGTCCGCCGAAGGAGCTTCGCCCATGCCGTTCGGGGGACGACCCCCTCATGCCGATTTTAACGTTAGGTTCAATCAGATTAAATCAGATTAAACCTTCCGCTTCGCCCTCCTCGCCGCCGCCGTCAGCTCGCTGGCCGCCATTATCAGCCCCATGTGGCTGAAGGCCTGAGGGAAGTTACCAAGCATCTCCCCGCTGGCCGCGTCCATCTCCTCGGAGTAGAGGCCCAGATGGTTGCCCAGCGAGAGGAGCCTCTCGAACAGCTCTCTGGCCTCCTGCAGCCGGTCCGCCCTGGCCAGGGACCCCACTAGCCAGAAGTTGCATATCATGAACGACCCCTCCCCCTCCGAGAAGCCGTCGGCCGCCTTGTACCTCCTGAGAAGGCCGTGCTCCGAAAGCCCCTTCCGTATGGCCTCGATGGTCGACACGACCCGGGGGTCCGAAGCGGGAAGGAACCCGACCAGCGGCATCATCAGGTTGGCGGAGTCGAGGGCGTGGTCGTCGTACTCCATCTTGAACGTCCCCATCTCTTCGCTCCACCCCTTGGTCAGGACCTCCGCCTTTATCTCGTCCATCACCCTGACCCACGGCTCCGCGTCCTCGGGATGGCCCGTCATCCTGGCTATCCTGACCGCCCTGTCGAGCCCTACGTAGCACCACACCTTCGTGTATACGAACTGCTTGCGCCCGTTCCTCACCTCCCATATGCCGTTGCCAGGCTTCCTCCAGTTCTTCGCGATGTAGTGGGCCAGCGGCTTTACGAACCTGAAATACATCTCGTCCGAGACGCCGGACCCGTGCTTCGACGAGAAGTAGAGGGCGTCCAGTATGCAGCCGTGCGCGTCCATCTGGGACTGCCTGGACGCGGCGTTCCCTATCCTCACGGGAGAGGACTTCATGTAGCCCTCGAGGTTCTTCAGCTCCTTCTCGGGGGCGTTCCTCTTCCCGTCCAGGGTGTAGAGAGGCTGCAGCGTCAGGTCGAGCGCCGGGTTGCTGTCTATCAGCCAGTGGAGGTAGTCCTCGGCGAGGCTCCTGCTGCCGACGACGTGGAACGCCCACAGCGAGAACGCGGAGTCCCTGATCCAGGAGAACCTGTAGTCCCAGTTCCGCTGGCCCCCGACCGATTCAGGCAGGGACGTGGTCGGCGCCGCCACTATCGCCCCCGTGGGGGAGAAGACCAGCAGCCTGAGCAGGAGGGCCGACCTGATGACGGCGTCCTTCCACTCGCCCTTGTATGTAAGGCTGGCGACCCAGTCGCGCCAGAACCTGATGGTGTCGTCGAGCCACCTCTGGGTATGGTATTCGCCCACCTTCCTGGGGATCGACTCGCCGTAGCTCAGGACGAAGGTCTCTGCGCCGCCCCGAGTCAGCTCGAACTCCTGCGCGATGGCGCCGTCGGCGACTGTCGGGAGCCGGAGGCTGCTGCTGAACACCATTTCATGCCTGGACGACGAGATGACGAAACCCTCGTTCCTCCTGACCATCCTCGGCCTGACCCGCCCGTAGTCGAACCGCGGTTCCATGAGGAGGCGCATCTTCATCCTGCCCGAGTCGCAGGCTGCCACCCTGTGTATCTCCGGTGGCGCGGACCATATCCCCCTCTCGCGGCACGGCATGAAGTCGGTCAGCGTGACCGAACCTTCGTCGTTCTTGAAGAACGTCTGGAGCACGTTGGTGCCCGGCACGTATCGCTGCTCCACCGCGCAGCCGCCGACGGGTTGCACCTCCCATCTCCCGCCCTTCCCTGCGTCGAGTATGGCGGCGAACACGCTGGGCGAGTCGAAGCGCGGAAGGCAGCACCAGTCGATGGAGCCGTCGTAACCCGCCAGCGCGACAGACCTGGTGTTGCCGACGATTCCGTAGCCCCGGATTGGCTTGTAACCTGGCTCCCTCGGAAGTTTGAAGGTTAGGTTCCTCTCCACGCCGGGTTCTCCATATTGTTGGCACGCCCAACGGAGGGGCTCTATCTATAGTTTGTCCCGATACCGCCGGAGCTTCAGTCCGGGCCCAGGTACTTCCGGAAGACACGGACCGCCTGGACGAACGTGGCCAGGGTGGTGATCGGCATGAAGAGCAGCATCACCTCCCCGGTCAGCGCGTTCTGATAGGCGCTGTACGCCGTGTACACCCTGGAGCTGGAGAAGAGCAGGCCGAGCGCGAGCATGACGTAACCGAAGCTGAACTGCAGCGCCAGGAGCTCCGTCTTCGAGGCCGCCTTGAGCGTGAAATAGAACAGGACGCCCACGAGCAGCATGGAGGCGTGGAAGAGGGCGTGGACCACGGGATGGTACACCGCATAGTCGAAGTTGGCCGGGAGGTGCCAGTAGACCAGCAGCGCCGCCGCGGCAGGCAGCGTCAGGGCCCCCTTCGAGTTGTACCTGTGGTTCGCGCGCGAGAAGAAGCGGCACGCCCGCCCGGCGAGGCCGCCGGGCGCCGCCCTCAGCACCCCCTCAAGGAACAGGCAGGGCCCGCCTATGAACGCGAAGTGTTCACCGAACATATGGAACGCGAGGACCGAGTCGCTCAGCCCGTCTGCCGGAGGCGTCAGCATGCAGACTACGAGGGCGGCCCCGCAGACCACGTACAGCAGAGCCCTCCTGTCGGACCGGAACAGCTCGACCGCCTCTTCGAGCATGGCCGCGTCTCCCGGGACGGCAGGGCAGATAACGGCTTTGCACGTTCTGCGCCGGGGGTGCAAAGGATAAATCGACCCGCCTGTTTTGCGGACGGGAGGACGACCGACTTGCGCAGCCGTTCCCCGGTGATGGTGAGCAGGGGGCTCGTGACCAGCTCCCACGAGCTGGCCTCCTTCCAGGGGGCCAGGGTCATGGCGGAGGGGGGGAACGTGGTCGACGCGGCCGTCGCCACGAGCGCGGTGCTCTGCGTGGTGCAGAACAACCTTTGCGGCCTGGGCGGCGACCTGTTCGCCCTCTTCAGGGTCGACGGGAGCAGGGTCCGAGGCATCAACGGGAGCGGCAGGGCGGGCAGGCTGGCCGACCCCGAGTTCTACAGGAGCAGGGGGCATGCGGAGATACCCAGGCGGGGCCCGCTTTCCGCCGTCACCGTGCCGGGCATAGTCCATGCCTGGGGGGAGCTGTCCTCCAGGTACGGCACGATGGAGCTGCGGGACCTGCTCGCCCCGGCGATCGGGTACGCCGAATCGGGTTTCCCTGTCACCCCCAAGTACGCCGAATCGGTGGAGGTTTCTAGGCAGCATCTGGGAGGCTACGAGGGATGGAGCAGGACGTTCGTGCCCGGGGGGCGGCCGCCGCTGGCCGGGGACCTCTTCGTCCAGAAGGAGCTGGCCGCCTCCCTGAGGCTCATAGCGGAGGAAGGCCCCCGGGGCTTCTACCAGGGGACGCTTTCGGAGAAGATAGTCGCCGGGGTCGAGGAGGAGGGCGGCGTCCTCGGGAGCCGGGACCTGGCCTCCCACCAAAGCACATGGGCCGAGCCGCTTAGCACGGACTACAGGGGGGTGAAGGTCTACGAGACCGCCCCGAACAGCCAGGGCGCGACCGCGCTCCTATGGCTCAACCTCCTCGAGGAGCACCGGCCCGGCGGGCTCGGGCCGGGCTCGAAGGAGCTGCTCCGGCTCTTCGCCGACACCTATGCGCCGGTGAACGCGGAGAGGTCGGCCAGGATAGCGGACCCTTCCGCGCACCCTCTCCCCCCGCGCTTCGCCACCAAGGAGTACGCCGCGGCGCTCGGCCCCCGTCCCCATCCCGGCCGCACCCCCGCGGCCGGCCTGCCGGGGGACACGACCTACTTTGCGGTGGCCGACTCGGAGGGGAACTGTGCGTCCGTCATACAGAGCAACTACATGGGGTTCGGGTCCGGCCTGGTCCCGGCCGGGACCGGGATAGTCCTTCAGAACAGGGGGTGCTATTTCACGCTGGAGGAGGGCCACCACAACGCCCTCGGGCCCGGGAGGAGGACCTTCCACACCCTCTGCGCCTCGCTCGGGGAGAGGGACGGGCGGACGCATTTCGTCCTCGGATGCATGGGAGGGGATGTCCAGCCGCAGGTCCACGTCCAGCTCATGACCAGGCTGATGGACCATGGCATGGACATACAGGAGTCCATAGACTTCCCCCGATGGGCCATACCGGGCACGATCTACGAGCGGCCCACCAGGATCCTGCTGGAGGAGGGCCTCCCCGCCCCCGAGACGGGTCTCCGCGCCGAGGGTATAGGGGTCCATTCCTCGGCGACGGGTCACGCCCAGGGTATATTGTTCACGCGAGGCGGGATGGCAGGCGGGGCGGACCCGAGGGGAGACGGCATGGCCGCGGGCTTCTGAAGTTATATCCGCGTCCGGCATGGGACTGGCGGCATGGTCTCCAAGCAAGGAAGGAACCTCATCCTGGTGATAGCGGTCGGCCTCCTCGCGGGCTACGTCCTCTCCCACGTTGAGGTGGACGGCTTTCCCCTCATCTTCCTCTTCATGGAGAACAGCGGGCTGGTGTACAGCGGATGGGTGTGGCAGCTGGTCACCTCCGTCTTCGTGGCGCCGGCGGGGTATCTGGGGCTCCTGGACGTGGTGCTGAACTCGGTGTCCCTGCTCTTCCTGGACCGCTTCCTGGCGGCCGTGTACACCCCCAGACAGTATTATGCGGTCTTCCTCTCCACCGCCGTGCTGGGCAACGTCGCGAGCCTCCTGAACGGCCCGGCCGTCACGAGCTTCGGGGCTTCGGGGGGCATATTCGGCCTGCTCGCCGGGGCGGTCTCCTACGACTACGCCGTGACAGGAAGGCTCAACACGCCCCTGCTCACCTGGTTCGCCGTCATCTTCGTGTACAGCAGCCTGGGAGCCTCGGTCGACTGGCTGGCCCATGTCGGCGGGGCGGCGTCGGGTCTGGCCGTGGGGTACTTCATAGGCGGGAAGCGCAGGGACGCACGGACCTACTACGTCTGAGGGTCACTGCCTGGCCTTCTGCAGCGCCGCCAGGACCTCGTCGAGCCTTTCCACCGGGAACGTCACGCCCTTCTTCGTGGGACCCGTGTAGCTGGCCGTGGATATCCACGCCCTTACATCCACGCGGGTGCCCCCCTTCCTGTCCACGAAGGTGGCCACCTTGATGGTGGTGCTCTCGTTTATCACGACCTCGGCCACCGGCGTGGACTTGAACTCCTCTTCGCTCATGCCTTCTTTTTCGGCCGGAGACGCCTTATAAACCTTGGCGGTCCCTCCCTCCTTTGTTGTATCGAGAAATTATTTCGCAATGTAGTCAACAGAAGTGCTCTGTCTGACTTTTGGAGGAGCATAGCAAGACGCTACGGTGAAGCTTGACGATGCCAGGATACGCTACATCGTCAGGGCCAGGGATGGAGGAGAAAGGGCCTCGGACATCGCCGCCGTACTCCACGTATCAAGGAGGAGGGTCGAACAGGTGTATTCGCTGTACAAGTCCAGGGGGGAGATCCCTTCCATTCACAGAGTCGGCAGGAAGGCTGTGCCGACCACGGAGGATGAAATCAGGCTCGTGCTCGATGGGTATCGGAGGTACAGGGCTGGCGCGGTATACCTCGAACATGCGATCGAAAAGGGACCACGGAATACACATCAACCACGACAGGATACAGGGCGTGCTGAAGATGCACGGTCTGTCCTCCGGCTCTCCAAGGAAGTGGATAAGGAGGAAGTGGGTGAGG
>JAKAPW010000044.1 GCA_021811935.1 archaeon
TCCGATCTCCGCACAGGGAGCACAAGAAGGGGCTCACCCTGACGCACTGCCGCCTGGTCCTGCAGGGGGCGGCCGGCCGCTACTCCGCGGCGGAGGAAGGATGGGGCGAGCTGCAGGCTGTCAGGACCGCCGTGGAGTCGCTGGAGAGGCAGCTCTCGAAGAAGATGCGCGGGAAGGGCCAGCCCGGGCACAAGACGTTCTATGAAGCCACAGGCTCCCTCTACTGAGCGCCCCCAGATATTCCCTTTTGACTAAGGTGCGACGGGTGGAAATTCTTATATGCCATAGAGATAGAGCGGTCGGCTGCAGATGTACGAGCTGCGGGAGATAAGCAGGATGAGGAAACTTCTGGGGCTGACGCAGGTGCAACTCGCAAAGATGGCGGGCATAAGTCAGTCCCTCCTGGCCAAGATAGAGGCCGGGCAGGTCGACCCCAGCTACTCCAGGGCGCAGAAGATCTTCAACGCGCTGAACCAGTACGGCAAGAGAGAAAAGAAGAAGGTGGCGGACATAATGGTGAAAGAGGTGAAGACGGTACCGGCCGACGCCACCGTCGCCGAAGCCGTGAGGCTCATGAACGAGAAGGCGATAAGCCAGCTCCCCGTGGTCAGGGAGGGAAAGGTGGTGGGGGGCGTGACGGACAAGATGCTGGTGGAGAAGATGGCATCCGGAAGCTCGGTGGAGGACATCCTTGAAAAGACGGTGGGTGAAGTCATGCAGGAGAGCTTCCCGTCCGTGTCGAAGGACACGCCGCTGGAGCTGGTGGCCAGCATCCTGAACTACTACAGCGCCCTGGTGGTCTACGAGGAAGGGCGGCTGGCGGGCATAATCACCAGGACCGACCTGTTGAGAAAGTCGCAGGATTAGAGGTGATGGATGTGTATACCAAGATAACCGTGCAGAAATCCACCGGCCTGCCGGTGGGCGAAGGACCGACGGAGTTCGTGGAACGCAAGGGCGTGGGCCACCCGGACACCATATGCGACAGGGCCGCCGAGGAGCTCAGCATAGCTCTTTCGGAATACTACATGGAGCGGTACGGGCGCATACTCCACCACAACGTCGACAAGTGCGTCCTCGCCGGAGGGCAGTCGAAGGTATACTTCGGCGGCGGGGAGGTGCTCGAGCCGATATACCTCCTCCTGGTCGGCAGGGCGGCTCTTGGGGGAGAGAAGCCCGTGCCGGTCGGGGCCCTGGCGGCGGGAAGGACCAGGGAGTGGATGGGGAAGGCCTTCCCCGAGCTGGACACGGAGAAGGACCTGGTCATACAGCAGAAGATCAGGTCGGGGAGCTCGGACCTGGTGGCCAACTACGACGCGAGCCACTCCGTCCCGAGCGCCAACGACACCAGCTTCGCGGTGGCCTTCGCCCCGCTGACCGAGACGGAGAGGCTCGTGTACGAGACGGAGGGCTACCTGAACTCCGCCCCCTTCAAGCGGAAGTATCCGGCGGTCGGCTCGGACATAAAGGTGATGGGCCTCAGGATGGACGGGAAGGTCAGGCTGACCGTCGCCGCGGCGATGGTCTCCAAGAACGTCAGGGACGCCGCCGAATACGCGGCGCTCAAGGAGGAGGTGAAGCAGAAGCTCCTTGACAATGCCTCCAGGATAACGGGCAAGGAGGTGGAGGTGCACATCAACGCGGCGGACGACCCGGCGCACAACTCCTACTACCTGACGGTGACGGGCCTGAGCGCCGAGCACGGGGACGACGGGCAGGTGGGGAGGGGGAACAGGGCGAACGGCCTGATAACGCCGTTCAGGCCCATGACCCTTGAGGCGACGTCGGGCAAGAATCCGACGGCCCATGTCGGCAAGATATACAACATAAGCTGCCAGACGATAGCGTCGCGGATAGCCGAGGAGCTTCCTGGCCTCGGGCAGGTGCACTGCTACATGCTCAGCCAGATAGGAAAGCCGATAGACCAGCCGCAGAGCATCCACCTGGACGCCACGGGGGAGGTGCCGGAGGAGAAGCTCCGCAGGACGGCCTCCCCCATAATCGAACAGGCGCTGAAGGAGATACCCGACCTCTGGCGCGGCTTCATCGAGAGGAAGTACTCCCTCTTCTGAGCACGGAGCTGCTGCCCCCTCATGCACAGACCACGCCGGCGGCTCCGCGAATCCCTCGCCGCGAGGGCCCACCCGGTCGTGGCCGAGCTCCCCGGCTCCCACGGCATCGACTCTGACGTCGAAGTCTCCTTCGCCATGAAGGGCGTCGACGCCTACGACGCGGTCCTCGCCACGGACATACCCACGGGGAGGGTCAGGGTGGACGGCATAATCACGGCGCAGAAGGTGATGGCGGAGTCGGGACTGGACGTGATATCCGCCATCAGCTGCAGGCACAGGAGCCTGGAGGCCTCCGTCGCCAGGCTGCTGGGGCTCTGGGCCTCCGGCGTCCAGAACATCTACGTGGTGATGGGGGACCCGACGCCGAGCTCCTCCGCCAAGGAGGCGACCTACGGCCTGCCGAAGTCGACCGAGCTGATACGAACGGTCAAGTCCATGGGGACGGGGCGTTTCGAGGTGGGTGGCGTCGCGCACACCCTCCCGCACCCTGTCGACTTCTTCATCGGCTCGGCGCTCCTGCCGTCGAGGGAAGGGGAGGTCGAACTCCTGCGGAAGAAGCTGGACTCGGGCGTGGACTTCCTGGTTACGCAGGTCGTCTTCGAGCCAGACAGCCTGGTAGATTTCGTCGACAGGGCTTCGTCTCAGGGGCTCGCCGTCAGGGTCCCCATCTTCGCGACCCTCCCGCTCCCCTCCAGGGCCTCCTCCCTGGAGAGGATCTCCGGCATGGAAGGTGTGAAGATGCCGCCGGGGCTGCTGTCCGCCATAACGTCCTCCCCGGACATAGAGGGTTCGTGCTTCAGGCTGGCGGTGGAGACCTTCTCCTCCCTGGCCGGCTCCCTGGGGGGAAGCAAGCTGGGGAGCTACGTCCTCCCCATGCGAGGGAGCAAGAGGGCGGCGGAGCTGGCGCGCCTCCTGGGCTCGACATAACGTTATTAGGGGCGCTCGGCGCTCTCCGGGCCGCCATGAAGCACAGGCTGCTCGACCTGCTCGCCTGCCCCATGGACAAGGGCTTCCCGCTGGAGCTGCAGGTGCTGGAGGAGGATAGGGGGCTCCCCGTAGAAAGGGACAGGGTGGGCTGCGAGCTCTACTGCTCCTACAAGAAGAGGACGCTGAAGGACGTCGGGGAGGACTGGGTGAAGAACTGCAGGGAGTGTATGGGGGTCACGGTCAAGGAGGCGGTCCTGCTCTGCCCCAAATGCGGCCGGTGGTACCCGGTCACGGAGTCGATCCCCCGGATGCTGCCGGACGAGCTCAGGTCCAGGAAGGAGGACGAGTCCTTCCTCTACCGCCACGAAGGCAGCCTGAAAAGAGAGGTTAAGAAGAGAGGGCCGGTCGGGACCGCCTGATCATCGCAGGGCGCGCAGTATCGCCTGCAGCAGCTCCTCGGAGGCGGCCGCGACGTATCCCACCCTCTCCTTCGTGTCCAGCTTCGTCCTTCGAATCGCCTGCCAGTCCACGCTGGCCTTCCCCCCCGCCGCGTCCAGCATGAACAGGGAGGGGAAGCAGTCGAAGGCCCTGAGGCGCCCGTAAGGCGCCACGTAGGCGTCCACCCTCCCCGAGGCCACGTACGCGGTCTCGAGGGCGGCCGTGCTGAGCATGCGGGGGTACTTGGTCCGGGACATCGCGGAGGCTATGCGGTCCGCCTCGCGCTTCTCAAGGGCGTACAGCTTGGAGTCGAAGGTCACCATGGCATCGGCCAGCTCCTTCCTTCCGGAGGTCGCCGCAGGGTGCCAGTCTTCGTAGACCCCGTCCGCGTCCCCCCATATCACCCTCCTCGCGACGTGGTCGATCACCCCCGCCGCCACTATGGAGCCGAAGTCGTCGCCCTCGGCCACGGCTATGGCCGTCGCGTAGACTGACGCGTCCCGCTTGGCGTTGGTGCTGCCGTCGACCGGGTCCATCAGGATCCAGGGGCCCTTCCCCTCCACCTTGCCCCTCTCCTCCGATATTATCACCGGGCTGTCGAAATATGCCGAGGCCACGGCGACCACCGCGTCCTCCGCGTCCTTGTCCACCTGGAATGTCTCGTCGCCGTAGTAGCCGCTTCCGAGCGACCTGGCGGAGTCGCCCCTCTTCCGGGCGGCGAGCACGGCGCCGTGCGACGCCGCCAGCGCGTCCCGGAGGAACTCGAAGTAGTCGGCGGACCCCATACGGGGTCCGGAATCCTGCGCCTATTTAATCGCGTCCTAGACGTCCAGGTATATCGTCCTTCCGTCCAGCTCGGACTCCGCCCAGTCCCCGTCGGGCCTCTCCGCGTAGAGCCGGAGGGACTCCGCCCTGACGAGGTGGAGCAGCCTGTCCCTCATCCTCTCCAGGGTCTCGATCGACCCTTCGTCCAGCCCGGCCACCCTTGCCTCCTTCACCATCTCGGTGGGGTCGTATCCCCTTTCCTTCCTGAGCGACTGCAGCCGCCTGGCGACGTCCCTGGTCAGCCCTTCGGCGACCAGCCCCTCGTCCCTTTGGCTGGCTATGGCCACCAGGGCGCCCGCGTCGTACGCGACCTCGAAGCCGTCCCGGGGCTCGAAGGAGAACTCCAGGTCCTCGGCCCCGAGGCTGTAGGCCCTTCCCTCCACCTCGAGCACCGCGTGGCCCGACTCCGAGAAGGAGCGGTACATCTTCCCCGCCGCGCGCTCCGCCTCCTTTATTCCGACCGTGAAGTCCTTCCTGAGCTTCCTGGCCGCCTCCCTGCTCAGCCTCAGCCTCACTGCCGCGGGTATCTTTTCGACGGCGTCCACCTGCTCGACCTCCTTGACGTTCGCCAGCTCCGCGAGTATCTTCGAGGCCAAGGGGGAGAGCCTCCTGCCGTGGACGAGCAGCCCTTTCAGGGGCCACCGCCTCTTGACCTTCGCCTTCATCCTGGCGGAGTTGGCCAGGGAGAGCAGCTCCCAGATCACCTCGAACTCGCCTTCGAGGGCGGGGTCGGCCCGTCCGTCGGGGGCCGGATACCGGGAGAATATGAGCGGACCGTCCTGTCCGAAGACGGAGGAGTGGAGGTATTCGGTCAGGAACGGGGCCAGGGGGTGCACCAGCCCGTCGACCTTCTCGAGCGCCTCCCCCAGGACGGTGTAGATGGCGCAGCGCCTGGGCCTGGTCTCCGCGGCGTCGTCCCAGAGGTGGTTCCTGGTCATCGGGACGTACTGCTGGCTGAGCGTCTCTATCACGAAGGCCTCGAGCAGCCTGGCCGCTTCGTGGTACCTCCTTGCCTCCAGCCTGGCCCCCACCTCGCGAGCCATCGTGCTGCACTTCGACAGCAGCCAGCGGTCCTCCGGACCGAGCGCGCCCCCCTGCCCCCTGTCACGCGGGTAGGCGAACCCGTCGTACTTCGAGTTCGAGTGGTAGTACAGGTGGAGGTGGTAGAGCGTGTTCAGCACCTGGAATGGCCTGCCGTACATCTCCTTCTCGCTGAAGCGCAGGGGGTCGGCCGGGCTGGCCTTCCATGCCAGGTAGAACCTGACGAGGTCGGCCGAATTCTTCGAGAGGAGGTCCAGCCACTCGACGGAGTTCCCCCTGCTCTTGCTCATCTTCTCCCCGTTCTCGTCCAGGACCAGCCCCTGGAACAGGAAGGCCCTGAACGGGGCCTCCGCCTTCCCCGTCAGCAGGACGTTCTCTATCAGCAGGGTGTAGGCCCACCCCCGCGTCTGGTCTATCCCCTCGGTCAGGTATGGCACGGGTATCCTGGCTTCGTAGCCCTCCCTCCCCTTCGAGGCGAAGGGCGCCGCGCCGCTGTTGTGCCAGGTGTCCAGGACGAACGGCTCCCTGTAGGCATCTCCCCCGCATTCGGCGCACCTCACCACCACCCTGTCTATCCAGGGCCTGTGCAGCTCGAAGTCAGGCCCGTCCGGGAGGCGGGACGCGGCGCCGACTATCTCCTCCCTGCCCCAGAGGAAGCTCTTGTGAGAGCACTTCGAGCATTTCCAGATGGGCAGAGGGGCCCCCCAGACCCTCTCCCTTGTTATGTTCCACGGCTTCCCCTCCCCGACTATGCCCAGGAACCTGTTCCTGGGCGGCTCGTAGTAGTATTCGGCCTTCGCCGCGGCCTCGGTCGTGAGGTCGGCGATCTTGTCCACCCAGTAGAAGTACTCCCGCCTGGCGACATAGACCAGCCTGTGGTCGGACCTCCAGCAGAGCGGGTATTCGTGGGTCAGCCTGCCGGAGCTCACCAGCAGCCCCTTCTTCCTCAGCGTTTCGACCACCCTCGCGTCCGAGTCCCTCACGAAGAGGCCGGCGAAGGAGCCGGCGTCGCCGGTGAAGACCGCCCGGTCGTCGAGCGGGTTGAAGACCGGCATGCCCCGCCTCCTGGCGACTTCGAAGTCGTCCTCCCCGTTGGCGGGCGACAGGTGGACTATCCCCGAACCGGTGGTAGGGTCGACGAACTCCTCTGCGACCACCGCATGCACCTTCCCCTCCTGGAAGAGCTTCGCCTGTCCGGAGACTTCGTCGAGCAGGGGCGGGACGTACCGCCAGCCGTCCATCTCGGCCCCCCTGAAGGAGGCCTCCTCTCGATATCCTTCTATCCCCGCCTCCTTCATCATGGCGTCCAGGCGTGTCCGGCCCACCACCCACTTCTCGCCCTCCACGTCCACCAGGACGTATTCCTCCCCCGGCCTGACGCCCACCAGCTCGTCCGTCACCACCGTGAACGGCATGGTGGTCCAGACAACCAAGTACGCGTCCCGGCCGGTCAGCCTGGCCTTGTAGTAGACCGAGGGGTCCTCGACGGAGGCGTAACCCAGCCCCACCTCCGCGTGGCTGAGCGAGGTCTGGCAGCTGGGGCAGTAGGGGACGACCTTGTAGCCCTCTCCGAGCAGCCCCCTTTCGTGTGCCGCCTTCAGGTACTGCCATTCCCTCTCTATGTATTCGTCTCTGTAGGTCCAGTAGGCGTTCTCGTCGTCCATCTGCAGCCCAAGAAGCCTGTCCGCCCGCACCCAGAGGGCGTAATACTTCTCTATCAGCCGCTTGCACGCCTCGACCAGCCTCTCTTCGCCCACCGCCTTCAGGTTCTCCCGCTTGCTCCCCCGCAGTCCGAGCTCCTTCTCGGCCTCCAGCTCGACCGGGAGGCCCTGCGTGTCCCAGCCGCCGTAGAAGAGGACCTTCCTCCCCTTCATGGTCTCGTGCCTGTGCCATATGTCCTTCATCATCCTCCCCCTCAGGTGGCCTATGTGCGGCCTGCCGTTCAGCGTGGGGGGGCCCTCCACGTAGCCTATGGTCTCCTCCGACCGCGCCTCCCGGAGCTTCTGCTTGACGCCGAACCCCTCCCAGTACACCCGCACGGACTCCTCCAGCTTCATCGGGTCGTACTTCGCCTCCATCCGGAAGGGCTTTTCCTGCTTCGCCATCTCTGCACCAGACCGAGTTGGCCTAATCCCTCTGCCTTCATGCTTTAAGCGTTGTCCCGCGCGCCGGGTATATCTACGGCGGCCCGCCACCCCCCGACGCTTGAGACTCTCGGGGAACCTCTGGAGGCACGGAGACTTCCTCAGGCTCTGGTTGGCGGACACGGTCAGCCAGCTCACCCGGCAGGTGACGGGCCTCGCCCTCCCCACGGTGGCTGTCCTCCTCCTGGACGTCACCCCGCTGCAGATGGGGATACTGTCGGCGCTGGAGTTCCTCGCCTTCCCGCTCCTGGGCCTCTTCGTCGGCGTGTGGGCCGACAGGTTCGGGAGGAAGCCGATGCTGGTCGTCTCGAACCTGGTCAGGATGGCGACCCTCGCCACCGTCCCGGCGGCCTACGTGGCGCACCTCCTGTCCCTCTACCAGCTGTACGCCGTGGCGCTGGTGATGGGGGTCGGGGGCGTCTTCTTCGAAATCACCTACCAGGCCTACCTTCCGAGCCTGATAGACAAGAAGGACCTGGTGGAAGGGAACACCAAGCTCACCGCCAGCGGCTCGTTCGCCCAGGCTTCGGGGCAGGGGCTGGCGGGGCTGCTGATGACCGTGTTCGGCGCCGCGCTCTCGGTGGGGGCCGACGTCGCCGGCTTCCTCGTCTCGGCCGTGGCCCTGGCCTCCATACGGAAGAAGGAGCCCAGGCAGGAACGCGCACGCGAGGACTTCTTCCTGGAGATGAAGGAGGGCGCGAAGGTCGTGCTTGGAAACAAGACGCTGTGGAGCATCGCCGGGTGCTCGGCGACGGCCAACCTCGGGGGGAACATGGCCTACACGATGCTGCTGATATTCGCCTACAGGAGCCTCGGACTGACCACGTCCGTGATATGGATCCCGTTCATGGTCGGCATAGCCGGCGTCGCCCTCGGGGCCATCGCCGCCGGCGGGATCACCAGGAGGCTCGGGCTGGGCCATGCCATCGCGGCGGGCGCCATGGGGGAGTTCTTCCTGCTGCTGATCCCGCTAGCGTCCTACGGCCTGCCGCTGGTCGTCCTCGCCGCGTCGCAGTTCCTGACCGCCTTCTTCCTCCCGGTCTACAACATAAACCAGGTCAGCCTCCGGCAGGCCATGACCCCGGACAGGCTGCAGGGGAGGATGAACGCGACTATGAGGACCATAGTGTGGGGGACCATACCGGTCGGGGCGGTACTGGGCGGGCTGGCGGGCAACGCGGTGGGCGTGGTCCCCACGATCATAGCTGGAGGCGTCCTTGGCGGGTCGGCCTTCCTCTGGGTGGTCCTCGGCCCCGTCTTCGGGCTGAGGGGGCAGCCGGCCGAACTTTTATAGCCGGGGAGACCGCCGACCACGTTCCGGCATGGGAAAGTACGCGTTCGTCTCGGACATACATGCCAACGCGGAGGCGCTGGCGGTCGTCGCCGAACGGATCGAGGGGCTCAGGACTTTCATCCTCGGCGACCTGGTCGGCTACGGGGCCGACCCGGAGGCCGCCGTCGACTGGGCGAAGTCGGCCGGGACCGCCGTGAGAGGGAACCACGACGACGCGGCCGCCTCGGGGGATACCGACTGGTTCAACATGAACGCGGCGGTCGGGATAGGCTGGGCCAGGGGGAGGCTGGGGGAGGGGCGGCTGTCGTACCTGGCTTCCCTTCCGCTGAGGCAGTTCGTCGATCTGGACGGCTGCAGGGTGATGCTGGTGCACGGCAGCCCCGAAGAGCCGCTGCGGGAATACGTCTATCCCCAGACCCACGAGCATCTGTTCGACTACTACCTGACAAAATACTCGGTCGACGTCGTTGCGATGGGGCACACCCACGTCCCCTTCGCGTCCAAGGCGGAGAAGGGGCTGGTCTTCAACCCCGGAAGCGTCGGTCAGCCGAGGGACGGCGACCCCAGGGCCAGCTACTCCGTTCTGGAGGTGGGCGACGGCGGGCCGCGGGTGCAGAACTTCAGGGTCGACTATGACGCCGAGTCCGCCGCACGGAAGATATCCGAGGCGGGCCTCCCCCGGAGCTTCGGCCTCAGGCTACGCTCGGGCCGGTGACACCTTTCCCTATCCCGAGAAGGGCCGCCCTCTCCGCGAGGGCGAAGCTCTCCCGCTCGGGCCCGGTCCCCCAGCCCTCCGCCCTCCTGAACCCCATCTCGGCGAGCACGCCTTCGTCGTGGGCCAGGTCCTCCACCTTCCCGTACAGGAGCAGCATCGCCTCCCCGTGCGGCTTGGCCCCAGCCAGCGATATCGCCTTCTGTATCTGGTCGGTCAGCGCCAGCCTCATCAGGAAGTCCACCTCCGCCTTCCTGGCGAGGAGCTGGCCCGTCCTCATGGCCCGGACGGTCTGGCCGAGGAGCAGCTGGACGTGGAGGGAGCCTCTGGAGAGCGAAGGGTCGAAGGGCTGCAGGATCAGCGACCTGGCCGCCTTCCTGAGCTCCCGGGCCTCCCCGGCAGGGTCCCCCGAGGCGACGAAGCGCATGACGGCGAAGCCGTAGCCCTCTTCGAAGCGCACGCTACCCACCGTGCACGATCGGGAGCAGCACGACCTCGTCCGTGTCCATGAGCTTCAGGCCCGGTCCGCCGACCGAGCTCAGCTCGGAGCCGTTCACCATGACGAGCAGCTCCCCCCGCTCCAGCATCCCGCCGACCTCCCCGGGGAGGCTGGAAAGCAGGTCCTGGACGCTCTCGACCGCTAGGTCGCTCTGCGGCCAGCCGCACGCCGCCTGCGCCACCCCGAGGGCCCTGACGCTAGCCAATCCGGACCGCCGAAGGCGCCCTTCCGATAAATAGCTTGCGCCCGCCGGCCCGCGCCGGTCGGACGTCAGTCGGAGGGGTGGTGCGTCACCCGCCCGTCCTTGACCACCCAGAGGGGGCTCGAGGCGCTCGACATGGCCTCCTTGACGCTCCCCTTGCCCAGCACTACCATGTTGGCCCCGTTGTGGGGCTTCAGGCCGAAGCCCTCCACGCCAATCACCTTCGCCGCGTTGATCGTCACCATGTCGTACAGCGCCTCCATGTCCGCGGCGGTCATCATCCTCAGTATGTGCGACGAGAGGAAGGCCACCTCCAGCATGTTGCACCGGCCGTAGGGGTAGTATCCGTCGTCGCAGTCGTCCTGGCCGAGGGAGACGGTGACCCCCTCTTCCATCAGGAGGTCCACCCTGGCGCAGGCCGGGCCGGTATGCGGGCTGACGGTCAGCCCGATCCCCGCCCTCCGGCAGAGCCGCGCCACCGACCTGGCGTAGCCCTGCGGGTAGGCGCTCATCGCGCGCGCATGGCACGCCTGGACCCGGTTCTCCAGTCCCCGCCTTATCGTCTCCTTGGCAAGCATCTCGAGCGTCCTGAGCCTGGCGTCCGGGGCGTCGTCGACCAGCATCCCGACGGGCCTCTCGTACTCCTCGGCTATGTCCAGCATCTTGTTGATGTGCGAACGGCGCGCCGGCTGCGCCTTCTCGGTCCACGGTATGCCCCCCACCACGTCGGCGCCCAGCTCCACCGCCTGCCTGACGTATTCCTCCGCCCCCGGGTCCCTTTCTACGCCGTCCTGCGGAAACGCGACCACCTGAAGGTGCAGCGACTCGGCGAACTCCAGCTTCAGCCTGAGGAGGGCGCGGAGGCCGGTCAGCTTCGCCTTCGTGTCCGTGTCGCAGAAGGCGCGCACGTGCGTGACGCCCATCGCGACCGCCTCGCGGAGCAGCCGCCTTGCCCGTTCCAGCACCTGCCCCTCCGTCTGGCCGCGCTTGACCGAGGAGGCCGCGTCTATCGCGTCGAGCGTCCGCATGTCCGGCCTCTGGTAGCTGGCTATCGAGGCCTGGAGGGCCGGGCCTCCCGTGTAGACCTTGTCCAGGTGCAGGTGGGACACGACGAACGACTCTGTTACGAGCCCGCCGGCGGCGTCTATCGTCCGCTCCGCGCCGGCGACCCTTGACCTGTCTATCGACCTTATCAGCCCGTCTTCGACGGTGATGGAGAAGAGGCCGTCCGATCCCCTCAGCCTGGCGTTGACCACGGCTATGTCGGCGGCCACGCCTCGACCGATGCACGGGTCCATAATTAAAGGTGGGGCCCGGAAATGGTTAAATCGACAGGTCGGGCTCCGCCTCGTCGATTGAAGACGGTCACGGTCGAAGCGGAGGGGCTGAAGAGGGACTTCGACTTCAAGGGGGGGAGGGTGGTCGCCCTGGACGGCGTCGACCTGGAGGTCCAGGAGGGGGAGATATTCGGCGTGCTGGGGCCGAACGGGGCGGGGAAGACGACCCTGATCAGGATACTCTCCACCCTGCTGCTGCCGACCGGGGGGAGGGCGCGGGTGATGGGCCACGACGTGGCAGGGGAGCCGGAGAGGGTGAGGCCGCTGATCAGCATGGCCAGCGGGGCGGAGAGGGTGGGCTGGGACTACATCAGCGCCAGGGCGAACCTGTGGTTCTTCTCCCAGCTGTACGGCATCCCGAGCGGCGAGGCCAGGAGGAGGGTGGACGAGCTCTCGCGGGAGCTGGGCCTGACGGAGAACCTGGACAAGAAGTTCTATGCGCTCTCCACCGGCTACAAGCAGAGGCTGACCATGGTCAGGGCGTTCATCAACGACCCGAGGGTCGTCTTTCTGGACGAGCCGACCATAGGGCTGGACGTCATGACGTCCCTGAGCATCAGGGAGTTCCTGCTGGCGCAGGCGAGGGAGCACGGCAGGACGATAATGATGGCCACCCACAACATGGCGGAGGTCGACGCGATGTGCGACAAGGTCGCGATCATAGACAGGGGGAGGATACTGGCTTCGGGGACGCCCGCCTCGCTGAAGCGGTCGCTTGGCGTCCCGGCGCTGGTGCTGGAGATGGCGCTCGACTCGGGCGACCCGGACTCGCTGCGCTCCGTGGAGGGGGTGCAGGGGATGACGTCCGCCGTGGACGCGGAGAGGGGGGTCGTCAGGGTGAAGCTGCTGGTGAAGGACGAACGCTGCGCCGACCTGGTGATGGAGGCGGCGGCCAGGTCGGGCTGCTCCGTCTTTTCGCACTGGATGCAGGGGCCGACCCTGGAGGAGGTCTTCGTCTCCCTCGTGGGGCGCGGCTTCAGCGAGAGGGAGAAGGAAGTTGCGTAGCGGCATATGGATGAAGACCATGTACGCCAGGGCATGGGTCAGGCTGATGAGCTACTGGGGAGAGCCGGTATGGTTCGCCGTCAACCTCGGCTTCCCCTTCCTCTCTTCGACGGCGATGGCGCTGCTGTACAAGAGCACCGGCCTCGACTCGTTCGTCGGGTTCGCCATACTCGGCGGGATAATGGTCTCCTTCTGGGGGAACGTGCTCTGGTCCATGGCGAGCCAGTTCAACTGGGACAAGCAGCTGGGGCTCTTCCAGCTGTACCTGGTGTCGCCCGCGCCGCTGAGCGCCATCCTGATGGGCATGTCGGTCGGCGGCATAGTGGGCACCCTGCCTTCGGCCGCCCTTGTGACGTTCTGCGGATGGCTCTTCTTCTCCCCGCCCATCAGCCCTTCGTGGGCGGCCGTG
>JAKAPW010000045.1 GCA_021811935.1 archaeon
GTGTCCCAAAGCCCACTGCACCAGAACCTATAAATTATAGTCTATATTATATGGTTCATCCGGGATGACAACCATCGCCGTGAGGGAGTCGACGCTCGAAAAGCTGAAGAGGCTCATGAAGGCGAGGCACACAAAGAGCTTGGACCAGACGATAAACTCGCTCATCGAGACCTCAGTGGGGGTCCCACAGAGCATGTTCGGCGCCGACAGGCGGGTCCACCTAACCCGACGAGAACACGAAGACTTCCAGAGATGACACCCATGGAGGTGATCGACACGTTCGCCTGGATAGAGTATTTCGCCGGGTCCGCCAAGGGCGAGAAGGCGAGGCCGTTCATCGAGAAGGGGGATGCCATCACGCCTGCCCTCGTCATAGCCGAATTCACAGACAAGTACGTCCGGGAGGGTATGGACCCCACCGAGCGTCTGAAGTTCATGAGAACCAAGTCCATGGTAGCGCCTCTTGACGACGAGATAGGCGAAGCCGCGGGTCGTATCAGCGCGGAGCGCAGGTCGAAGGTGAAGGGCTGGGGGCTCGTGGACTCGTGCGTTTTGGCGACGGCAAGGGCCAAGGGGACCAAGGTCGTGACCGGGGATAGCCATTTCGAAGGCCTCGGTGAGGCAATCATAATCTGACGACCCGACGCTAGGACGAGGTGTTCCCGGCGGAGGTGCAATGAGCCCCATGGCGGCGCTTTTATTTGAACCAACGGATACTGAAATCGAGCGGTCAGACGTCGGGCGAAGAGGAGGCTACAAGAGTCTTTCTTCCCACATCAGAAGTGAAAGGGAAGGATTCGGCCGGCCAAGCCTGCGGGCATCCCATGCGCGAGAGGCGTTTGTTGGGCCCGGTGCCTTTTTCCCGTCCGGGATGCCCAGTGTCCGCTTTTCCACGCCTGCCGCCCATTCCCGGGCGTTAAGCAACTGTCGTATTGTCCGTCCATTGTAGTCGATGTTTATATAGGGTAATCGGGCGGGACGGTTCATATGGCGGGCGCAATATGCGTCAGGTGCAACCTGCCGCTGAACCCGAAGGACAGCATGGAGATGGACTACCTCACCTGCAGGTATTGCATGTTTCCTATGGAGCAGGCCTGAGCATCCTCATCCACGAACGTCTTATCAGGCCGGCGGCAGGAAGGGGAGACCATGCGGGCGCTTGTGTTCGACGGCGAGACCAGCCTGCGGGAGCTGCCCACCCCAGCGCGGGACAGGGAAACCCTGATCAGGGTAGTGAAGGCGGGCATCTGCGGAACGGACCTGGCCATAGCCGCCGGTGATTATCCCGTCAGGACGCCGCTCGTCCTCGGGCATGAGATATTCGGGGTGGTGGAGAAGGCTCCGCCCGGGATGGAACCGGGGACCCGGGTGGTCACGGAAATCAACGTCTCCTGCGGCGCCTGCCGCTTCTGCGGTGGCGGGATGAGGACTCACTGCAGCAGGGTCCAGACGCTGGGGATAAGCAGGGACGGCGGCTTCGCCGACTGCGTTTCCGTCCCGCCGGAGAACCTGCACGCCGTCCCCGACGGCATGTCGGACGAGTGTGCGGTGTTCGTAGAGCCGCTGGCCGCGGCAGTCGAGCTCACCAACATGGCGCCCGTCGAAGAAGGTTCGTCCTGCGCCGTGATGGGCCCCGGCCGCCTCGGATTGCTCATACTTCAGGTGCTCAAGCTCCGCGGCGCGTCGCCCCTCGTCGCGCTGGGCAGGGGGGACTCGAAGCTCGCGCTTGCCCGCAGCCTGGGGGCGGACAGGTCGCTGAAGGCGGAGGAGGCGGAGCAGGCGGTCGAGATTTCGGATGGCGGGTTCGACCACGTGGTGGAGGCCACCGGCAGCCCGGAGGGATTTTCGCTCGCCCTCCGGCTCGTCAGGCCCAGGGGGACGGTCCACCTGAAGAGCACCCACGGGAGGCCCGCGAGCTTCGACATGACGGGCGCGGTCGTCAGGGAGCTGCGGATACAGGGCTCCAGGTGCGGGCGTTTCGAACAGGCCATACCGCTCCTGGCAGAAGGGCTGGTCAGGACGTCCGAGCTCGTCATGCACAGGTTCGGGCTGGAGGGGCACTCGGAAGCCTTCCGGGTGGCACGCTCCGGGGAGGCCGTGAAGGTGGTCCTCAGTCCGTGAGTCCCCCCGCGCAGCCGATAAATATCGGCAGCATCACACCCTGACGGAGCCGCGGCAGTGCCCCGTACCAAGAGTTGTGGATCGAGTTGAGCCGAGGTAAAACGGCGGTGCTTCGTCCGACGGCCGGGCGGGCGCGGGTCGCCTTTCAGGGAGAGCTGGGAGCCTACAGCCAGGGCGCCGTCTACGCCTTCTTCGGCAAGGTCGACGTGGTCCCCCTTCCCACCCTGCAGAGGGTCTTCGCCTCGCTGAGCGAACCGCCCGGCGGACAGGTGGACTTCGCCGTCGTCCCGATAGAGAACAGCGTGGCGGGGAGCGTCGGCGAGACGTTCGACCTCCTGTTCTCCAGCGACGTCAGGATCGTCGGCGAGACGAGCATACCGGTCCGCCACTGCCTGATGATTCACAGGGACGCAGGGCCGGAGGGGATCACCAAGGTGATGTCTCACCCCCAGGGGCTGGCGCAGTGCAGGGAATACCTTGACGCCCACCACAGGGGCTGGGAGCAGGTGCCTGCCTATGACACGGCGGGCTCCGCCAAGATGATCAGAGACAGGGCGATGAAGGACACGGCCGCCATAGCGAGCGAGCTGGCCTGCGAAATCTACGGGATGACGCTCCTGGCCAGGGGGGTGGAGGACGACCATTCGAACGCGACCCGCTTTGTGGTGATTGCCAGGGCGGACGCGCCAGGAGAGACCGCACCCACGGGGGACGACAAGACCTCCGTGATCTTCACCACTTCGCACGCCGCGGGCTCCCTGGTGCGCGCCCTGGGCTGCCTCTCCTCCAGGGGCATAAGCCTGGCGCGGGTGGAGTCCCGCCCGATCAGGGGGAGGTCGTGGGAATACTCCTTCTACGTGGATTTCTACGGCCACATGAAAGACAAGAAGTGCGCGGAGGGGCTGGAGGAGCTCGGGCGGGACACGCTCCAGCTCAAGGTCCTCGGCTCGTACCCCCGCGCCGTATGACCGAGCGCAGGATATGTCAATAGCACCTCCCCACTCCGCATTTCTTAGTCAAAACTCGACCTTTATATACAGAAGTTGCTTTGACTAGGCAACGACATGTCATTCGAATTTGCGGGCCTGTCCTATGACGAGATAGTCCAGCGCCTTATGGACACCGAATTCGATGACGAATGCTACAGGCAGCTCGTCTCGAGCGTCCACTCCCCCGAGGAGGCCAAGGGGTACCTGAAGGAGTACCAGGGCAAGAAGAAGAAGGGGGAGAAGGACCTTCTGAAGAAGATGGCGAAGGAGTGCGCCGAGAGGCTCCCCAGATACAGCGGATTCGACTGGACGCACGTCGTCTTCGACACGGTGATACACATGGACCTCCCCGACAGGTGGACGAAATACATCTTCTCCGCGACCAGCGAAGAGAAGGACCTGTACCAGCTGCTGTACGGGTTCCTCAAGAAGAAGCACGGGCCGCAGGCGGTCTACAGGTCGTACATGTTCAAGGGGAAGGCGGGCCGCTTCGCAGACTTCACCGCCGCCAGGAAGAAGTTCCTGGGGGCCGAGGTCACCTCCGTCAGCGTCATGACCAAGCCCGTGACCCTCGAGCGCCAGCTCGAAAAGGCAGGGGAGCTGCTTGCCTTCTCCGACCAGGTCTACGTCGCGACCACGCCCGCCGTGGTCTTCGCGCTGAGCAAGAAGTACGAAACCAACCCCTTCTCGGACGCCAAGGTGAGGGAGAGGCTGCAGAACTCGGGCGTCGGACTCTACATCGTCGACCTCACCTCGAACTCGGTCAGGCTGGTGGTCGAAGCGCGCAGGAACCAGGTCGAAAAGGAGGCCCGCGGAAAGGCGCTGGAAGACCTGAAGAAGCTGGCTCCCTGAGGGTCACGGAGGCGGGAGCTCTTCCTCCTCCCCTTCCTCCATCCTCTCGAACGACCTGCGCGTGTAATATTCCTCGTAGAGCGAGACGTGCCTGTCCTCCAGGCCCATCAGGTACTCGTGCACCCTCTGCGCCGCCTCCCGCCCCGATCCCATCGCCTTCACCACCAGGGTCTCGCCCGTCGTGACGTCGCCGGCGGCGAAGACGCGGGGGATGGACGTCCCGAAACGGTCGTCCACAAGCACGGAGCCCCTCTTCCCTGTCTTCAGGCCCGAGACCCTCTGGAGGTACGAGTTGGGCCCCCGGCCTATGGCGAGTATCACCGAGTCGCAAGGGACTTCGAACTCCTTTCCAGGGACGGGGACGGGGCTCCGCCTGCCTTCGGGGTCGGGGTCCCCCAGCTGCATCGCATACATAGTCACCCCGGTCAGCCTTCCGTCCCGGCCTCCGTACGACTTGGGTGCGGCCAGGTACCTGAAGCCGACGCCCTCCTCGCTCGCCTCCTGTAGCATGAGCGGGTCGGCCGGCATCTCCTTTTCTGTCCTCCTGTAGTAAATCGTGACCCGCCCCCCGGTCAGCCTGAGCGCCGTGCGCGCCGCGTCCAGGGCGCTGTCGCCTCCGCCTATGACCGCGACCTCCCTGCCAAGGTCGTATCCCGGGTGCTTCATGTACTCGTCGACGCCGTCCACGAAGACGTCCTCGAGAAAGTCGTACGCCTGATAGACGCCCTTCAGGTCTGCCCCTGGGGTGTCGAGCTTCATGACGTCCTTGCACCCTGTCGTCACCAGCACCGCGTCGGAGTCGTCGAGCAGGTCCGAAAGCCGGGTCTCGTCCCCCACCTTCACCCCCGTCCTTACGTCGACCCCCTGCCCCTTTATCCTCACTATCTCGTACATCAGCACGTCCTTCGGCAGGTGATAGTCCGGGATGGCGTACCAGGCCGTCCCGCCCGCCGTCCGGAGCTCTTCGTAGACCGTGACGGAATGCCCGTACCTCCGGAGCAGCTCGGCGGCGGCCAGCCCGGCGGGTCCGGCGCCGACCACCGAGACGCGCTTCCCCGTGTCCTTTTCGCCCTTCGGGTCGGGCTGCCTGGATTCGTTCTGCTCTTGGTCGGCGACGAACCTCTGGATCATGCCTATGGCTATCGGCTCTCCCTGCCATCTCATGACGCACGCGTCTTCGCAGAGCCCCATCAGCTGCGGGCAGCACCTCGCGGTTACCCCGGGCAGCGCGTTCGTCTCCCTTATCCTGCGGTAGGCCAGGCCGAAGTCCCCCCTGGCCACGGCGTCGTTCATCCCCCTGACGTCCAGGTGGACAGGGCAGGCGTCGATGCAGACAGGCGTCCCGCACCTCAGGCACCTGTCGGCTTCCAGCATAACTAGCTTGGTGGTGTACGGCTGCTGCACCTCCGAGAAGTCCTTCTTCCTCTCCGCCGGGTCCGACTTGGGGAACGGGAAGCCTCCTACCCTCTTCGGTTCCACTATGGCCGACATTTCGCCATCATCACGCGGTGGAATAGAGCAGGTACGACGACGCGGCAAGCGGCAGGGCTATGTCTTCGAGCTCTCCGGACAGCCTGACAGAGTGGCCTTCCGTACCTATGCCGTCCAGCTCCCCCACGGCCGGCCCCCTGAACCTCTTCAGCCTGCTCCAGGTGGCGCCGTCGACCTCGCCAAGGTCGGCGAAGGGGAAGCCGTCCAGCCTGCAGATGTAGCGCCTGCCGAAGAGCAGGTCTCCGAGCGGCCTGCCCTCCGGCTTGCCCCCCAGCACGTAGAACCTGCCGTGGTGCTGGAGCAGGTTGTCCCTGATGGTGAAGGCGCTCTCCTCGGGCCCCCCTATCCTGGACGCCCGCATGGAGAAGGGCCTCCTTTCGCCGTGCACGCTCGACGTAAGCTCCCACACCCTGCCGTCGGCGGACGAGACCAGGAAGTCGTGGACCGCCTTCCTGTCTATGCTGGCCACCTCCTTGCCGGCGTCGAAGATGGCCGCTTCCCACGGCTTCCCCCTCCTCTTGATGACCAGCTCCAGTGCCCTTTTACCTCCGGCGGTTTCTGCCGTGTCCTGTATTTGATTTTTTTCCATCTTCCGCGTCGGCGGGGGGGCCTCTGCCGGCGAAAGGCCAAAAGGCGGGCCCCGCGGACCCAGCGGCATGGGCATTCGCTGTTCTGTGGCCTCCCGCCAGGGCGGAAGTGATTCCGCGTAATGGACGGGTCGCCACTGACCAGGTGGCTCAACGGCGTCATCCAGCGCAGCTACTTGGGCAAATGGACGGTGCTCGGCTCGCTAATAGGGCTGATAGCGGGGCTCGGGGCCGTGGCGTTCTACCTCTCCATACAGGTGGTCACGAACGCCATGCTCGGCGGAATCACCGGCTTCTATCCACCCAACCCCGCGGGGGAGATGCCGGCGCTGGCCAGCCTGCATCCGGACTTCCTCCTGCTTCCACTGTCGACGGTGATTGGCGGGATAATAGCCGGCGTGATCGTCTACTCCCTGGCCCCGGAAGCGGAGGGGCACGGAACGGACGAAGCCATAGCGGCGTTCCACAACAGGGACGGCAAGATCAGGCGCCGCGTCCCCCTTGTGAAGGCCGTGGCGTCCGCCTTCACGATAGGCTCCGGCGGGAGCGGCGGCAGGGAAGGGCCGACGGCGCAGATCGCCGCCGGCTTCGGCTCGTTCATCGGTGACCTGTTCGGTCTGTCGGTCAGGGACAGGAGGATAGCCGTGGCCGTGGGGATAGGGGCAGGCATAGGCTCCATCTTCAAGTCGCCGTTCGGCGGGGCCATACTGAGCGCGGAGATACTCTACAGCGGCGGCGACTTCGAGGTCGAAGCTCTGCTCCCGGCGTTCATCGCTTCAACCATCGGCTACATAATATTCGCGTCGTTCACGGGGTTCGTCCCCATGTTCGGCAACTCCGTGACGTATGTCTTCACCCAACCGAGGAACCTGCTGATATACGCCGCCCTCGGCCTTGTCTGCGGGCTGGTCGGAAGGCTGCACACCACGGTCTTCTATGCGGTGAAGCGGCTCTTCGGCTCCATGCCCGTATCGAAGTTCTTGCGCCCGGCCATCGGCGGCGCGGTGGCGGGCGTCATAGGCATCTTCTTCCCGCAGGTGGTGGGGCTCGGCTACGGCTTCCTGCAGTATCTCATAGACGGGAAACTGGGACTCGTGTCTCCCAACTTCATCCCCATCCCCCTGGTGGCTACGCTCATATTGCTCATCCCTCTCAAGATAGTGGCCACAGCCTTCACGGTGGGCTCGGGCGGGAGCGCGGGCGTGTTCGCCCCTTCCCTGGTCATCGGGGGGTTCGTCGGGGTCACGTTCTGGACCGCGGCGAACGCTCTGGTCCCGGGCTGGATACCCATACCCGCGCCGCTGGTGATAGTGGGGATGATGGCGCTCTTCGCCGGCGTCGGCAGGGCGCCGATAGCCGTCATCCTGATGGTGAGCGAGATGACCGGGACGCTGACGCTGCTCGCGCCTTCCATGGTGGCGGTGGTGATAGCCTACTACGTGACAGGGTCGAAGTACACGATCTATCGCAGCCAGGTGCTCATGAGGTCGGAGTCGCCTGCCCACCGCGGAGAATACAGCGTCCCGCTCCTCACGAAGATATTCGTCGCCGACGCGCTGAACCCGAACGTGGTCTCCATGTCGCCGGAGTACAGCGCCCAGGGCGCATATCAGACCATGATGGAAAAGGGGTTCAGAGGCATACCCGTGACCGAGTCTGGCAAGGTCGTCGGCATGGTGACGATGAGCGACCTGCTCAGAGTCCCCAGGGAGAAGATGGAATCGACGCAGCTGGGCTCTATAATGACCAGAAACCTGTTGACGGCGCACCCCGACGAAACGCTCATCGACGTCCTGAACAGGATGACCATACACGGGGTGGGGAGGCTCCCCGTAGTCTCGAAGGAATCGGGCCACCTGATGGGGATAATAACCAGGACCGACGTGATCAAGGCATATGACCGGGCGGTGGGGGCCCCCTCGACCGGGGACACCGCCTGACGGCGGTCGCCCACCAGGACGGAACCTGGCCCCCCCGGGGGAGGCCTTCCTCCACGGCGGGCCGCCCTCAACGTTTAAATGGCATCGGAATCCGGCGAATTACACCGAAGTGTCGGGGTCGTCGTCCAGTTTGGTCTAGGATACCAGCCTGGGGCGCTGGCGATCGTGAGTTCAAATCTCACCGACCCCACCAATATCAGTGGGTTAAAGCAACAACCACGCATCAGTTGATTTGACATCTGGTCTTGGTTCGTGGTGGATACCAAATCGCTTTCAAGTTTAGACAACCAAATCCAAATCAGGAACGAAGGACTGTGGGAATGTGACCTGAGCGAGGCAACCATCGCATACACTGGTCTAACCGAGAGCGATGAGGATATTGAAGAACTGGAGAAGAGACTTACTCCAGGTTGCAAGTTCGTGACTCTGGCGCTCCCGCTCGTAGGAGTTATCCCCCTTGAAGGCTGACTATCCCTTTTACCTTGCAGAAACTCCGTTCAGGAAGATGAAGAGTGTTTCCAAGTGGATTACTGCCGCGCTTTTCGCTGGGGTAGACTTTCCGTCCGCATATTGCACAGGTCTTGTAGCTCGTGTTACTTTTGTTATGATTGTTATTTTTAAGGATTGTAGTTCTCTGACAGCCTCGCCCGTTAAATTCGAGAGGGACCTGTCTCGGCGATAACCATGCAAGCAGGAACGGTCTCTCGCCAGAATGTCAATCTCTTAGGTCTCAAGCAGTTCACGCTTCAGAAGCTCCCTGATGGCCCTCTCCTAGACGACATCTTGGCTCAGCCCAACGAAATCACACCGGAGGAGTACCTCGCTAACTGCCGCGTGTGGCTGAGAATGCTCAGGCTAGGAGGGAAGCCTGAGCACGGACCTCCCGTCGGGTAGACTGCCCATCCACTCCCACCCTTCGGCTATCCACTTCTCCACGTCCGCCGAGGCAACGACCTTCTGTCTCCGTGTTTCTTTTGTTTGCTGTTCACGTTTGACTCAATAATGAGATATGTATATATCTCCAAACTAATGACAAACCAATGGCAAGACCAGAACTGGTGATGGCTCAGGCCATGAGGGAGAAGCCCGTGTATCGCCTAGATGGCCTGCTGAGGGTCGCCGGATCAAGGGCCACGGCATACAGAGTCCTCGGAGAGTTGCGGGAAGCGGGATTTGCCGAGCAGGTCAAGGCAGGCTACTTTGAGATTCGGTCGAGTTTCTTCCAACCATTCTATCTCTGGAAGCACCTTGCGCCATCACTAGAAGCTCTGAAGCAGGCGCGCCGCTTTGGCCGCTCCTATAACGGGAGCGACATCAAGATGGCCCGTCAGCTTCTGAATGGCACGGTAACCTTGGACTACCGCGCCTACGAGCTCACAGGGCTCCAGGCGCCACATTCACTCTTCACATACGTAGCCGATTTGGACTCGGCAGCAACCGCACTCCGCGAACGCGGATTCTGGGAAGGGACGCGCGGGAGGGTGGTCATCCTACCACATATGGGGCAGGTCGACGACGAACTTCAGCGTGTGTACCTGGACTGTATCGCCTACGGGGGAAGAAGTACACTTGACGCCATTGCGATAGAGATTATCTACAGTGAACACCTGGATCCCAAAGTGAGAGGAGCCTTCAAGTCAGAAGATGTCCTAAAGGTGAGGGAAGAGCTTGTCTCTCGTGAACTTGGAGCGAGAAACGGTAACCGAAGAGCTAGGCAAAGTCGTGTTCATCGGAGCCCTAGCGGTGAACCACTACACCAGGTTTCGAAGGGCGATGGACATCGATTTGGTCCTCATGACGCCTCTGGGAGAAGAAAGACTGAACGAACTCGGTTACCGGAAGAAGGAGGGGAGCAGGAACTCCTGGTATGCGCCAAGAGGAATCCAGGTCGACTTCTACACAAGGGATGTTGGCGGGATACCGTTGCATGGATTGCGAAGACGGCTGCCCCCATGGATGGCTCACCGTGTCGGAATGACGTAGCAAGCGGATTCGGGACCTGCGATGGGTATACCCTGCCGTGTCCCAAAGCCAACGTTTTAGCAAAATTCATTAGGAAAGCCGGCTGCCTTCTTACTGTGAGCATACTTTCCTACCTCAACCCCAAGAGGGCGGCGGCCCTGGATACGGCCAAGGACCTGATCCAGGTCTGGAAGGACCAGGACGAGGTGCACTTCCGGTTGAAGCTCGTCAAGGTAATAGACGAAGCGTATCATAAGATGGTCATCGAGGAGCTGGCGAAGTATGGTCTTTCTGTATCCGTCGATGGTTGAAGCCGCGTCGCTACGGCGCAACAAACTACTCGGGGCGGTAAGCCTGGGAATGGATGCCGGTCGATAGAAACGTCAGCGCTCTCTGCGACACTCCGAACACCACGAGCAGGTTGGCCCTGACCCTGTGGCTCCAGTTACAGAAGTACGCCTTCCTCTCCAGATGGTGGGCCAGCAGCGTCGGGTCATCGGCAGACAGGATCAGCCTGACAGCCCCCTCGACCAACTCGCGCTGGGACGTAGTAAGCTCGCGGTATCTTCTGACGAATTCGTCTGTGTATCTTGCGCGTCTCAGTGCGGTTCACGCCTGTTTAGCTAGTTCCCTCAGAAAGTCGACCGCGTCATGCGGCCTCGGGACCCCGTGAACCCTCCCCTTGCGGGCGTCTTCCACCCCGGTCATGATGCTCTGCTCGAACTCCCTGTCCAGCATTAGGAAGACGTTTGTCAAAATCTGATCTTTCGGCTGCCCTTCCTTAGAAGCCCTGGAGACGTAGTCGATTACCTCGAGGAGGGACGACGCCGAAATCTCTGCGGGCGGAGCGACGACATTTCGCAGAGCCTGCTCTACGACGAGGCTCAGGCCGCCCCTTCTCCCGCCGTACTTCTCCTCGACTATCCTCCTGACCTCCTTCGCGAGGTCTTCATCCACTCTTGGATCTGAGCCATATCTTAAGAGTTCATAGCATATCAAATAACGCTTGCCCCGGCGGAGGCGCAATTAGCCCCATACACGGCGCGATCCCCCTCCCTCGACTTGCGTCTTATCATAGAACTTTCTCTGAAGGCCCACAGCGAAGCAGGATGTTGCCTGAATCGAGCCTCCGCGTCTCCACGAATTCAAGGTTCACCCTGCAGTGCATCCCTTGGAATATCGGGGTGCCTTGTCCATGGCTGCGGAGTCACTGTGAACCTGAATTCACCGATCGGACCTGCCTCGATGAAGGACAGAGCCAAGTTGGACCCGCCGACCGAGATGTCTTTTCCGGGTTGCTGCTTCGGCCTTCTTCGACGGAGTCAAACCCGCGGACGAGCTTGGCGTTCTTCCAGTTCTCTGCCTCCATCACCGACCGGAGGGCCCTGGAAAAGACGATTTTGTTGACTAGCCTGGCCATAGTCGGGTTGTCCCACGACGTAGTTGGATCGGTAGCCATCTTCGGCTCTGACGGATGGACGCGTGTCCCGCGAGGACCGCATCGCACGTCTGGTCGGCCGGGGATAAGCGCAAATACCCATCCGCACGCCTATATGCTTGCACGAAAGATGGAAATCCAGAGAGGTCTCCCGCCTGGGGTTCAGGTCGTGGAGCTGCGGCTCGACGGCCTCTTCATCAAGAAATCCGATGCGGCCCTTGACGAGTTCAAGAAGCAAGTGCAGGAGAGGATCAGGGCGAACCTACCCTCACTGGACGCGGTGAAGGACCAGAAGGTCTTCAGGGCGTACCGGGATTTCTTCTGGGGCGTCGGGGTAGACCCTACGAAGACCCGACCCGCCGGAGAGGCGCTTACCAGGAGGATCCTGTCGGGGCGGGGCCTGCCCACGATAAACACATTCGTCGATTCTTACAACCTCGCCTCCGCCGAAACCGGCATCGCGATAGCCGCCTTCGACCTCTCGAAGGTCAGCGGGCCGGACCTATCCATGCGGAAGGCCACGCCTCGGGAGGTGTTTCTGGGCATAGGCATGGAGGCGCCCATCGAGCTCAAGGGCGTGGAGATGGTCATAGAAGACTCCAGGTCCAGGGAACTGGTGGCCGTCTATCCCTACAGGGACTCCGATGGCAGCAAGGTCACGGAAGAGAGCGAAAGCGTCCTGCTCATGATGTGCGGCGTCCCCGGGATAGAAACGTCCCTCCTGGAGGAAGCCCGCGACGTGGCGAAGCGCTACGTCGAAAGGTTCTGCACCCGTGCGCCGGGCCGAGGTCCCCGGCCGGGGGCCCGTCATCCTGCGTTGGAGCCCGACACCTCCCGGTAGGTGGAAGATAAAAAAGAAGAAAGCGTGCTCAGGTGGCCGTGACCGTGAAGGTCTCGAAGCCTTCGCCCATCAGGCGTATCGTGTAGTGGCTGCCCGAGACGGGCGTCAGGACCATGGTGGGCATCTGGCCGTTGTTGTGCGACTGTTCTTCGGAGCCGTGGGTCAGCTGTATCACTCCCTGGAAGGAGAGCGTCACGCT
>JAKAPW010000046.1 GCA_021811935.1 archaeon
GGAGGTCCTTTCACGTATGATGAATCCAGTCAAGGTCTGTCGTACGTGAGAGGAACCCCCTCCCTTCATACAGGGAGATAGGAATACATCATGACAAGGAGCTCAAACGTCTTATCTTAATGGAGCCCCGCGATGTAAGACAAAGCTTATTACTGCAACCTCCGAGGGCATAGGTGTTATTCGAGGTTATCGAATGCCCGGCTCCTCTAGTGTACGTCCCCGCACTACCTTAAAGGCAAAGGTGAAAGCTCCCCCTAAAGCGAAGAGGACCAAGGCACCGCTGGGCAAACCTGTCAGGCCGGCCAGGACCACCAAGAGCACGGTAAGGAAGCTGGACAAGATACAGGAGGTCAAGCAAGGCAGGATAGGTCCCGACCACCTCACCAGGTTCGAAAGGGCGAGGATACTGGGGGCGAGGGCGCTGCAGCTGAGCTTCGGTGCGCCGCCCATGATACCCCAGGGGCAGGGGGCGAACAGCCCGATATCCATAGCGACGGCAGAGCTGGAGGCCGCCGCGCTGCCCATCTCGATAAGAAGGGTGCTTCCCTCGGGCCAATACCAGAACCTGCCGCTGAAGAGCCTGCTGTAAGAACGCTCCGGAAACGCACCGCGGCGCCATCAATCCCGTAAAAGTTAAAGACACCTTTTGAATGCCATGAGTCTGCGTGCGTGTATATGCCAAGAAAATCATCAAAGAAGGAAAGTTCGGAAAAGACAAAGGACCCAAAGCAGACCGAAGCGCCAAAGGCGGTGGAGGCCCCCCCGGTCGAGGCCCCACCGATCGAGACCCCGCCGGCCCCCGAGCCGACCGAAAGGCTCGAAGGAGAAAGGAGGACGGTACCGCCCAACCACATATTCATCGGCAAGAAGCCTGTGATGGGATACGCGCTCTCCACGGTCATGCAGCTCACCCAGTACGACACGGTGATCCTTCACGCCAGGGGGAGAGCGATATCGACAGCCGTCGACGTGGCCCAGGTGGCGATAAACAGGCTCGGCAACGGCCAGTTCGAGACCAGATCCATCACCATCGGGACAGAGAAGCTCGGCGAAGGCGCGGAGCTCAGGAACGTATCCACGATAGAGATAATCCTGGGCAAGAAGTGACGTGGCGGACGCATAGCCCCGATTTTTGACACATGCGGCTTCCAGCGCGGACCATTCACGCGGGCCTTCGAGCGGCGCCGCGCTCGGCGGAAGAATACCATTCGAACGTCCTTTCCAGCCCCTTTTCGATATCCACCGTCGGCTCCCAGCGGAGGTACCTCTTCGCGAGCCGCACGTCGGCGCAGCTCCTCGATATGTCCCCGACCCTCCCTTCTGCGCGGACCACGTCCAGCCTCCGGCTGGCGTGGCGCTTCACCCACGCGGCCAGCTTCGACACGGACGTCTCTCCGCCGGACCCTATGTTGTAGTGCCCCCCGGCCCTGGAGCCCAGCGCCTTGACCACCGCCCGCGCGGCGTCCTCCACGAAGACGAGGTCCCTCGTCTGCCTCCCCGTCCCCTCGATGGTCAGGGTCCCCTTCCTCTTCGCGTCGTCGAAGAACTTCGTTATCACCCCTGCATAGTCCCCCGCCCGCTGCCTCGGGCCATACACGTTGAACAGCCGCAGGCAGACACCCGACAGACCGAAGGAGCTGGCGTAGGCGTCCACCAGGGCTTCCCCTGCCAGCTTTGTGGCGGCGTACACGCTCATGGGGGAAGGGGAGGCGGTCTCCGGAACGGGCAGTGCCCTGGGCTCGCCGTAGACGGCCGCGCTGGACGCGAAGACGAACCTGCGGTACGAGTTCCATCGGGCGGCCTCGAGCAGCGTCAGCGTCCCCTCCACGTTGGTGCTCAGAGCGAACCGCGGGTTGTTCGTGCAGTCGACCACGTTCGACACGGCCGCAAGGTGCACCACCGCGTCACACTCGGATGCCGCCTGGTCCACCAGCGAGGCGTCCCTGACGTCTCCCTCGTACAGCTGGATGTCCTTCATGACGCGCGACAGGTTGGCCCTGTTCCCCGTGGCCAGGTTGTCGAAGACCGCGACTTCGTGCCCGGCGCGGAGGAGTGCTTCGGCCACCCACGAGCCGATGAACCCTGCCCCGCCGGAAAGCAGGACCTTCACGCCCATGGCCTCCCCTGCGGGTGCTTAAATCATATGCTCCCGGGGGGGACAAAGGACGGACGCGGGACATTGCCTAGCAGTTAAAAACCCCTTGGCCGAAGTATCCAGCCGGCGATGACAGTCAGGATAGGCCTTGTGGGGAAGGCGAACACAGGGAAGACCACCTTCTGGAACTCGGCCACGCTGCAGGAGGCCGAGATGTCCAACTACCCGTTCACCACGAAGACGCCCAACGTGGGGACGGCGTTCGTGGTGGCCCCCTGCATCTGCAGGGAGATGGGCGTGAAGGACGATCCCGTCAACTCCAAGTGCCTTGACGGCTTCAGGTACGTGCCTGTCGAGCTGGTGGACCTTCCGGGGCTGATAATCGGGGCCAGCGAGGGTAAGGGGCTGGGGAACCAGTTCCTCAGCGTCGCATCGCAGTCGGACGCGCTGATACACGTCGTCGACGCGTCAGGCAGCATAGACGAGGAGGGGAGGATAGCCGACCCGGGTACCGGCGACCCGGTGAAGGACTTCGAAGAGATAGAGGGCGAGCTGGTGGCGTGGTACGTCAAGATCATAGAGAAGAACAGGGACAAGATGGTCAAGCTGCTGAAGTCGGTGAACCCGGTGCGGGCGCTGGCCGAGCCGCTGAACGGGATGAGGATCAGGGAGAGCGACGTGGACACGGCGCTCAGGAGGAGCGCCCTGGACGCCGCGGCCTTCGAGTCGTGGACTTCGAGCCAGCTGTGGAAGTTCACGGGCGCGCTCAGGGAGGTCTCCAAGCCCACCCTGATCCTCGCCAACAAGATGGACCTCCCGGGCGCCACCAAGAACTACGGAAGGCTCAGGGACGCCAACTCCGACCTGATAGTCGCGCCCGCGAGCGCCGAATCGGAGCTGGCCCTGAGAAGGGCGGAGCAGGCGGGGCTGATAAAGTACAACCCGACCGCCGAGAGCTTCCACATACTGGACGAGAGGTCCCTGACGCCGGCCCAGCGGTCCGCGCTGCAGCTCATCCAGCGGCTCGTGCTGAAGGAGTTCATGAGGACAGGGGTGCAGTTCGCCCTGAACGTCACGGTGTTCAAGCTGCTGCGGATGAACGTCGTCTATCCGGTCTACGACGTGGAGAAGCTCTCCGACAAGCACAGACACGTGCTCCCCGACGCGCACCTCCTGCCCGACGGCAACACGGTGAAGGACATGGCGCTGCAGATCCACACGGAGCTGGCCAAGGGCCTGCTCTACGCCGTGGACGCTCGGATGAAGCTCAGGCTGCCGGCCGACTACGTCCTCAAGGACAGGGACGTCCTGAGCGTCGTCTCGGCCAGGCGAAAGCTGTCTTGAAGGAGGGGCGGCCCGAGGGCCCCGTCTCCCTCGACGCCGCGGACCTGCCCCGCGGGCTCCGCGACAGGGTCCTCCTGCTGGACGGGGTGGGGTCGACCCAGGATGAAGCGCGCCGGCTGGCCGGTCCGGCCCCGCTGTACGTGGTGGCGGAGACCCAGTCCGCGGGGAGGGGTCGGAGGCGCCGGCGGTGGGTCTCGGGGCGGGGCGGCATATGGCTGACCTGTGTGGCACCCCCGCGCTGGAGGTCGCTGCACGTCTATGCCTGCTGCGCCTCGCTGGCGGTCCTGGATTCCCTGGAGGGGCTCGGGGTCCGCGGCTCGATAAAGTGGCCGAACGACATACTCGTGGACGGGAGGAAGGTGTGCGGCATCCTGACCGAGGCGGAGTTCTCCGGGGAGAGGCTCGACTTCGTCCTGGTCGGGGTGGGCCTCAACGTCAACAACGCGGTGGAAGGGGTGCGGGGCGACTACGTCCCAGCGTCGGTGGCGTCGGTGCTCGGCGGGCCGGTGGATAGGGGACGGCTGCTGGCGGAGCTCGTGACGCGGATGGAAGGCCTGCTGCTCCACGGCGACGAACGGGCGCTGCTCGCGGACTACGCCGGAC
Organism: archaeon; assembly: GCA_021811935.1. Taxonomy (GTDB): domain Archaea; phylum Thermoproteota; class Nitrososphaeria; order Conexivisphaerales; family DTJL01; genus JAKAPW01. The sequence goes on from JAKAPW010000046.1 coordinate 4,043, forward strand.
GCTGCGGGACCATAGGGAGCCGGGTCAGGGTCGACCCGGGCGACGGGGAGATCACGGGGGTCGCGACCGGCATAGGGGAAGACGGGTCGCTCCTGCTGGACGTCGATGGAAGGACGGTCCGCGTCCTGTCGGGCGACGCGCTCTACCTTCGATAGGGGCCCGTCTCGGCCTTCAGCGAAGATACGAGTGAAGAAACGCCCCTGGCCATCGCCGGCCTGTCGTCGAGCGACCCGGCGATGACGTCCACTATCGCGCTTCCGACGACCACGCCGTCCGCCCCGGCCCCGGTCACCGCCCTCACGTGCTCCGGCTTCGATATGCCGAAGCCCACCGCCAGCGGGAGCCTCCCCCCCGTGTGCCTCCTGGCCCTGGCCACCAGCTCCAGCGCGCCCTCTCCGAGGCTCCCCCTGGCGCCCGTCACGCCCATGAGGGAGACCAGGTAGAGGAAGCCGGCCGAGCAGTCGACTATGGCCCGGAACCTTGCGTCCGACGTGGTGGGCGCGGCCAGCTGGACCAGGTCCATCCCCCTCCCCCTGGCCGCCTCCGCGAGCTGCGAGGCCTCCTCGACCGGCAGGTCCGGGACTATCAGGCCGTCCAGGCCGGCCGCCGCGGCGGCGTCGAGGAAGTCCGGGACGCCCCTGCTGTAGATTATGTTGTAGTATGTCATGGCCGCCAGGGGGACGTCGCTGTCCCTCCTTACTGCCCTGACGGACTCGAGGACGGAGGCCGGCGTGGCCCCCGCCCTCAGGGCGCGCACCCCCGCGGCCTGTATCGAGGGGCCGTCGGCTATGGGGTCGGAGAAGGGGATGCCGACCTCGACTATGTCCGCGCCCCCCTCCACCAGCCAGCGGACCACGTCCGGGGTCAGCCTGGGCGAAGGGTCGCCTCCCATGACGTACGCTATCAGCGCCCCCTCCTTCTTCGAAGAGAGCTCCGCGAACCTTTTCTCTATCCTGTTCACCGGACCCCCCCCTTCCGCTCGGCCATCTGCTGCACGTCCTTGTCCCCCCGACCGGAGAGCGTGACCACCAGTATCTTCTCCCTGTCCAGAGTCTTGGCCAGCCTGATGGCGTGCGCCACGGCGTGCGCGGATTCCAGGGCAGGAAGGATGCCCTCCTCCCTGGCGAGCCGGTCGAAGGCTGCGAGCGCCTCGTCGTCCTGCACCGCGACGTACCGGGCCCTGGCGGTGTCCTTGAGGAAGGAGTGCTCGGGCCCGACGCCCGGGTAGTCGAGCCCGGCGGCCACGCTGTGGGTCGGGGCGACCTGCCCGTCTTCGTCCTGCAGCACGTAGGTGAGCATGCCGTGGAGGACGCCTTCCCGCCCTTCGCCCAGGGATGCGGCGTTCTTCCCCCTGCCTCTCCCGCCCGCCTCCACCCCTATCAGGGAGACGGAGGCGTCGGCCAGGAACGGGTAGAAGGTCCCCATCGCGTTGCTGCCGCCGCCCACGCAGGCCAGAAGGTAATCGGGGAGCCTCCCCTCGGCCTCCATCACCTGCTGCCTGGCCTCCCTCCCTATGACGCTCTGGAAGTCCCTCACCATGGTGGGGTAGGGGTGCGGGCCGACCACGGACCCTATCATGTAATGCGTGGTGGCCAGGTTGGTGACCCAGTCCCTGAGCGCTTCGTTTATCGCGTCCTTGAGCGTCTTCGAGCCGCCGTCGACCGGGTTGACCTTGGCGCCCAGCAGCTCCATCCTGAAGACGTTGAGCCTCTGCCGTTCCATGTCTTCCGTCCCCATGTACACCTCGACCGGGAGGCCAAGGGCGGCGCAGGCCATGGCGGAGGCCACGCCGTGCTGCCCGGCGCCGGTCTCCGCGATGATCCTCTTCTTCCCCATCCTCTTGGCCAGCAGCGCCTGGCCGAGGCAGTTGTTGATCTTGTGGGCCCCGCCGTGAAGCAGGTCCTCCCGCTTGAGATATATCTTCGCCCCCCCCGCGTGCTCTGTGAGGTTCCTGGCAAGATAGAGGGGTGTCGGCCGGCCGGCGTATCGCGCGTTGTACCATTCTACCTCCGCCAGGAATCCCGGGTCGTCCCTGAGCGACGCGTAGCACCGCTCCAGCTCCTCCAGCGCGGGGACCAGCGTCTCGGGCACGAACCTGCCCCCGAACCTGCCGAACCTCCCTGCGCTCATACCGACTTCGCCCTCGCGACGAACTCCCTGACCCTTCTAATATCCTTCCTCCCGGGGGCTCGCTCGACGCCGGAGGAGACGTCCACGGCGAAGGGCTCCACCCGCCTGATCGCGGAGCAGACGTTCTCCGCGGTCAGCCCCCCCGACAATATGAGCGGCCTGGGCGCCACGGCGTCCCTGACCTTCCTGCACTCCCCCCAGTCCGCCGCCTTCCCGCTGCCGCCGAACACCCCGGGGACGTACGAATCGACCAGGACGGCGTCGGCGTCGCCCGCCTGGGCGGAATCCGCCCCGACGCGGACCGGCGCTATCAGCCGGACGTTCATGGCCAGCAGCCTCCTGCGGAAGGGGGGACGGTCGCCGTAGAGCTGCACCGCCGACACGCCCGAGCCCTCCAGCCTGCCGACGTTCCCCTCCAGCGTCTCGGTGTTGGTCACCAGGACGGCGCTGGCGAAGGGGGGGACGGCGGAGGCCATCTTCAGGGCTTCGCCCAGGGGGAGGTTCCTGGGCGACTCCGGGAAGCCGCTGACGAAGCCCACAGCGTCGGCCCCGGCGGCAAGCGCGTCCAGCACGTCCTCCTCCGTCGTCATGCCGCAGACCTTGACCCTGACGGTCACGGCCCCACCAGCCTCCTCACCGCTCCGGCCGTGTCCGGGGCGCGCATCACGGAGGAGCCGACCAGGAAGGCGTCCGCCCCCAGCCCCACGAGCTCTCTTATCTCCGCCGGGGAGCCGATCCCGCTCTCGCAGACCACCGGCTTTCCCCCCCTCTTGCGCTTGAGAAGCTCCCTCGAAGTCCCGAGGTCCACTTGCAGCGTGGACAGGTCCCTGTTGTTTATGCCGACCATGTCGGCCTCGCTGGCCAGCGCCTCGTCGAACTCCCGCCCGTCGTGCGCCTCCAGCAGCACCTCCAGCCCCAGCGAATGCGCGAGGCGTATCATGTCCGCGAGCCCCCTCTCGGCCAGCGACCTTCGGTGGAGGGAGGCGATCAGGAGGACCGCGTCGGCCCCCGCGGCCCTGGCCGCCTCCACCTGCCTGGGGTGGACCACTATATCCTTCATCAGGAGGGGGATGTCTACCGCCTCCCTGGCCGCGGACAGGTTCCCGAGGCTGCCGTCGAAGTGCTCCGGTTCGGTGAGTACGGACAGGGCCACCGCGCCGCCCTCCGCGCAGGCGCGCGCCACCTCCGCCGGGTCCCGCTTCCGGCCTATCGCCCCCGCCGACGGGGAGGCGAACTTTATTTCGGCTATCACGGGGGTGGCGGTGCAGGCGGCTATCGCCCGTTTCATGCTCCGCAGCGGCCACCTCTTCCCCACCGCGTCGTAGTAGCCGCTCCTCACCCTCTCCGCCGCGGACGACGCGAGCACCCTAAGGTGGTCCAGCAGCGCTCACCTTCTCCAGCACCGACCTGTCGCCCCCCGTGAACGTCACCAGCTCCTCCAGCTTCCTGTAGGCCGCGCCACCCTTCAGCGACTCGAGGGCCATCTCCCTCCCTGACGGGAGGTCCGGCGCCCCGCCCGCCAGCACTATGGCGGCAGCCGCGTTCACGAGCGCCATCTCCCTCTTCGCCTCCGAGCCCCCCCCTAGCAGCAGCCCCACCGCCGCCCGGACGGCGTCGTCCTGGGATGAGACCCGGAGCTCGTCCAGAGGGTAGGACGACGGCGATCCCAGCTCCCGCGGGGAGTACGCCCGGGTGGATACCCTGCCGTCCTTGAGCCAGGATATCCTGGTGGTCCCGGAGACCGATATCTCGTCCAGGCCGTCCTCGCCGTGGACCACCATCGCCTCCTCGGAACCGAGCTCCGAAAGGGCCTCCGCCATCTGTTCGGTCAGCGCCCCGTCGTAGACCCCCAGGAGCTGAGCCCTGGCTTCGGCCGGGTTCAGCAGCGGCCCCAGCAGGTTGAAAACCGTCCTGAAGCCCAGCTCCCTCCTTATCGAGCCCACGCTCTTCAGGGCCGGGTGGAACGAGGGCGCATAGATGAAGCCGATCCCGACGTTCTCTATGGCCAGCCGGACGCGTTCGGGCCCGGCGGCAAGGTTCACCCCGAGCCTCTCCAGGAGGTCCGCGCTGCCGCACCTGCTGCTCACGGACCTGTTCCCGTGCTTGGCGACCCTGACACCGGCCCCCGCCGCCACGAAGGCGGCCACCGTGCTCACGTTGAAGGTCTTGACCGCGTCCCCTCCCGTCCCGCACGTGTCGACCAGCCTGCCTTCCACCGCGGGGCTTATCCTGACGGCCATCCGCCTCAGGGCGGCCGCGAACGACGCTATCTCGCCTGGGGTCTCCCCCTTGACCCTGAGCGCGGTGAGGAAGGCGCCTATCTGCGAAGCGGCTGCGCCCCCGTCTACCATCTCCGACACGCAGGCGGAGACCTCGTCGCGCGTCAGCTCCCCGCCGCCCATGGCCTTCTTGGTGGCGTCGACTATCATCTGACCACGCCGGCCTCCAGGAAATTCTTCATGATGCGCTTGCCCTCGCCCGTCAGCACGGACTCCGGGTGGAACTGGACCCCCTCCATCGGGAAGTCCCTGTGCCGTATCCCCATTATGAGGCCGCCCTCGGAGCGGGCCGAAACCGAGAAGCAGTCGGGGAGGGACCCGGCCTCGACCACGAGGGAATGATACCTTCCCGCCCTGATGGGGCTGGGGACGCCGTCGTATATGCTCCTCCCGTCGTGGAAGACTGTGCCCGCCTTTCCGTGCATTATCTCCCCCGCCCTCACCACCCTGCCGCCGTAGGCGTGCGCCATCCCCTGGTGGCCCAGGCAGACCCCGAGCGTGGGGACCTCCCTGCTGACGGTCCTCAGGACCTCGGAGGACACGCCGAAATACCGCGAGTCGGCCGGGGTGCACGGGCCGGGCGAGATTATCACCCTCTCCGGCTTCAGCGCCATGACGTCCGCCACGTCCATGCCGCTGCTCCGCCTGACCACGGGCTCGCCCCCCAGCTCGCCCACGTACTGGGCCAGGTTGTAGACGAAGGAGTCCGCGTTGTCCAGTACGAGCACCTTCATGGGGCCTCCCCCTCCAGGCACCTGAGAAGCGCCGCCGCCTTGCTCTCCGTCTCCAGCCACTCCTTCTCCGGGTGGGAGTCGGCCACTATCCCCGCCCCGCTCTGGACGTACGCCTCCTCCCCCCTGGCCACCAGGGTCCGAATCGTTATCGCGAAGTCGGAGTTCCCGTTGTTGGAGAAGTATCCCACCGCTCCGGCGTACGGCCCCCTCGCGCAGGGCTCCAGCTCCTCTATTATCTCCGTCGCCCTCAGCTTGGGCGCGCCGGAGACCGTCCCCGCCGGGAAGATGGCGCCGAGGGCGTCGACCGTGTCGTGCCCGGGGGCCAGCTCCCCCGTCACCTTCGAGACCAAGTGTTGCACGTGGCTGTACCGCTGCACCGCCATGAACTCTTCCACGCGCACGCTCCCGTGGGTCGCGACCTTGCCGACATCGTTCCTGGCCAGGTCGACCAGCATCGTGTGCTCCGCCCTCTCCTTCTCGTCCGCCAGCAGCTCGGCGGCCAGCCTCGCGTCCTCCGCCTGGTCGCCGGTCCGCGGCCGCGTTCCTGCTATGGGGAAGGTCTCGACCCTGTTCCCCTCCACCCGGACCAGCATCTCGGGGCTCGAGCCGACTATCATGCGCCGCCCGAACTTCAGGTAGTACATGTAGGGGGAGGGGTTCATCCGGCTCAGCCTCGAATAGAAGCTGCCCAGATGGCCCCGCACCCTGACGGCGTGCCTCTTCGAGAGCACGGCCTGGAAGACGTCCCCCGACATGACGTAGTCCTTGGCCTTCAGGACCGCCTCCTCGAACTCGGCCTGCCGCATGTTAGGGCCCAGCCTCTCCGCTTCCATCTCGGTGGGCTCCTCGCTCCTGAGGAGCAGGTCCCGGACGTCCTTCGTCCTGTCCCTCCCGGTGGTGTAATAGTGCGCCTCTCCGCTCCTGTGGTCGAAGACGATCCCGTCTTCGTAGAGGCCGAACTCCATGTCCGGGTAGCCCGACCTCCTGAACCTGGGCGAGTCCGGCTCCCAGTACTTCGCCGCCTCGAACGACAGGTATCCCACCAGCCCGCCGACCAGCCTGGGGCCTCCGGGCCTGGTGCGGCGCACGGCCGCCCTGAGCGTGCCGAGCGGGTCGTCCTCGCGGAGGGGGTCGCTCCCGTCCGGCATGGCCCCGTCGAAAAGGACGTCGCCCTCTTCGGCCCGGACGGTGGCGGAGGGGTCGAAGCCTATGAAGGAGAACTCGGCCAGCCTTCCCGCTTCGGTGGCCGACTCCAGGAGGTAAGCGTTGTCGAAGTCCCTTTCCAGCCTGAGGAAGGCCCGGAGCGGCGTTATGTCCGTGTCCAGCCTATGGAAGACGGGCGCGGTTACGCGGGCGTGAGAGAGCCCAAAAGCGACCACCCAATTCTACCATCCAACGTCCATTTTTGGACGTTAATAACCATTTCTGTACGGTCTACCATGACCACGGCCTTGGGTGCCGCGCACGGCACTGTTCCCCGCAGGGACGGAATGGAGTCGGCCGACGGAAGGCGCTCTTGGGCAGGATGAATCTCCGGACGATGCAAGGATGACGCAGGAGCGTCGCACGGTCTGAAAGCGCGACCCGGATTTTGCGGGTGGTACCTGCTCGGCAAGAAGGTATCGAACAAGCTTATAGGAAGCGCCAGCCCATTCCTGTCTGCGCATGAAGAGCGTCGACATCAACTGCGACATGGGGGAGGGGTTCTCCGCCTACAGGGCGGGGGAGGACGAGGAGATGGTGAAGTACGTCACCAGCGCCAGCCTGGCATGCGGCTTCCATGGCGGGGACCCGCAGGTGATGTCGAGGGCGGTTGCCCTCTGCCGCGGGAACGGCGTCTCGATAGGCGCCCACCCGTCATTCCCCGACCTGCAGGGGTTCGGGAGGAGGGAGATGGTCATGCCCAAGGAGGAGCTGGTGGCCCTCCTGGTCTACCAGGTCGGGGCGCTCGAGGCGCTGGCCAGGGTGCAGGGGGCGGAGGTCTACCACGTCAAGCCCCACGGCGCGCTGTACAACATGGCCTGCACGGTGCAGGACTACGCGGAGGCCGTGGCGCAGGCGGCCGGCCTGCTGGAGAAGGTGCTGATCGCCCCCTGCGGCTCCAGGATGCGGGCGGCGGCGGAATCGGCGCGGGTCAGGGTGGCCTGCGAGGGGTTCGCGGACAGGGGGTATCTCTCCGACGGAAGGCTGGCGCCCAGGGCCGCCCCCGGCGGGCTCGTCACAGACCCCGAGCGGGCGGCGGAGAACGCGCTGAAGATGGTGGACGGAGGGAGGGCGAGGACGCTGGACGGCGGCGAAGTCGAAATCAGGGTCGACACGGTGTGCATACATGGCGACACGCCGGGGGCCCCGACCATCGCGAGGACGGTCAGGAGGAGGCTGGAGGAGGCCGGGGTGAAAGTCAGGAGCCTCCGGGAGATACCCTAGGTTGCGGGTCAGGTTCGCGGCCGACGTCGCATATGTGGAGTTCTGCGACAGCATACGTCTCGACTGCAACGCAGCTGTGCACGGGCTAGACCGGAGGCTCCTGGGCTCCCCACCGGCGTGGCTGGTGGAGACGGTGGCTGCCTATTCCACCCTGGCGGTGACCTTCGACCCGCGAAGGGCGGGGCGGCCCGAGGTGGAGGCGGCGCTGAGGAGGCTGGCTTCGTCGGCCGGCGCCAAGGCTGAAAGGGACGGCGAAGCGGTGCTCATCCGGACGAGGTACGGCGGAGAGGACGGGCCCGACCTCGGGGCGGTGGCAAGGCGGGCCGGGCTGAGCGAGCGGCAGGTGGTGGAGATTCACGCCGGCAGGACGTACACCTGCTACATGCTGGGCTTCACTCCGGGGTTCGTCTACCTGGGCGACCTGGACCCCCGGATCGCCGCCCCCAGGCTCGACACGCCCAGGACGCGCGTCCCGGCGGGCTCCGTCGGGATAGCCGGCGGGCAGACGGGGGTCTACGGGGTGGAAAGCCCGGGCGGCTGGCTCCTGATCGGGAGGGCTGCGGAGGCGCACTTCGACCCGTCCAGGAACCCGCCTTCGATGGTGAAGCCCGGGGACAGGGTGCGGTTCGTGGAGGTCCGCTGAAGGTGTGGAGGCCGGCCGTGGCCAGGGTGCTGGACCCGGGGCTCTCTTCCACCGTGCAGGACGCCGGGAGGCGGGGATACAGGAGGTACGGCGTGCCTTCGTCGGGGGCGCTCGACCTGGAGTCGTTCTTCGCGGCCAACAGG
>JAKAPW010000106.1 GCA_021811935.1 archaeon
GGGTCCGCCGTCGGGTTCAGGGAGATCAATTCGGCCATACGGAAGGCTTCGCTGGAGGGGAAGCCCGGCGTCAGGGTGGTCAACGCGAACGGGCAGAGGTACATAGGCATCGGCCTCTCGAGCGAGTCGCCCTTCAGGGTCGAGATAGAGGGCTTCCCCGGCAACTGCCTGGCCAACCTGAACAGCGGCGGCACCTTCGAGGTGCGGGGGAACGCGGCCGACGACCTGGCGGACACGATGCACGCGGGCACGGTGATAGTCCACGGCAGCGCCAGGGACGTGGCCGGGCAGGCGCTGCAGGGCGGGAGCATATTCATCAGGGGCTCCGTGGGGAACAGGGCGGCCATCCAGATGCGCGAATACGGCGACAGGAAGCCGTTCATGATAGTCGGCGAAACGGCGGACGACTACCTCGGGGAATACATGGCGGGAGGGGTGGTGGTCGTACTCAACCTCTCCGATTCGCCTCTCCCGGTGCTGAACTATGTGGGGACGGGGATGGTGGGCGGGAGGATATACGTCCGCGGGCGGGTCCCGCCTTCGCACGTCGGCCTGCCGCCGCACAGGGATGACGTGCTGAACTACCTCCGGGCGTACGTCGACGACGGCACCCTCCCCGGCGAATCGCTGGAGGCCCTTTCCAGGCTGGAGTTCCTCGGCGAGAAGGAGCTCTCCGGGGGGCTGCCCAAGGAGCTCTTCTCGAGGGTCAGGTTCCTCTTCTATTCGACCAAATACACCAGGTCCCTCGACGTGGAGACGAGGAGGCTGAACCAGGAGGACAGGGCGCTCCTGATGCCCGAGCTCGGACGGTTCTTCGACGCCTTCTCCGTGGACCCTGCGACGAGGGGGATGGTGCTGGAGTCAGAGTTCGACGTGATAACCACGAGAGGGGAGGCGCCCGCGACGCCGGTGCCCCCCCAGGAAGTCCCGGTGGAGGAGTGACCGAAGGTGCCTAGAAGGACGGCCGACCTCTGGTGGCTCTTCTCTCGTCAGACGGTGAGCGTGACGGAGGAGGAGAGCATAATCGGCGCGGCTATGCTCATGAAGAAGAGGAACTTCAGGCACCTGCCGGTGCTGGACAACGGGAAGGTCATAGGGATGCTGTCGGCGCAGGACGTGATCGATTCGCTCAACCTGGCCTTCCTCTCCTCGGTTTCGCCGAGCGAGCTGCTCTACGCCCTCGAGATACCCATCCAGCGCGTGATGTCATTCCCCGTGGTGGCGGTGGAACGGGGGGACGGGCTGGCCGACGTGGTCAAGAAGTTCATCCACCACAACCTGGGGGCCCTCGTCGTGGTGAACGAGGTGGGCGACGTGGAGGGGATCGTCACGCTGAGGGACCTGATAGGCCTGATAGGGACCAGCTCGGAGCCCATCGGGGTGGAGGTGAGCGAGCTGATGAACCGGAAGATCATGACGATAACGCCCGAGCACAAGGTCTCCCAGGCCGTCCAGCTCATGTCCAGGCTCCGCGTCCGGAGGCTCCCTACGGTGGGGGCAGACGGCAGGGTGCTCGGCGTCCTCTCCAGCAAGGACATACTCAGGTACATCGCCAGGCTGGCGGGCGGGGAGAGCCGCCTGGAGTTCGACGGTAACGTCTCACAGCTGATGACCAGCTCCCCCACAACAGTCGGCAGCAAGGACGACGTCAGGGAGGCGGCGACAAGGATGATGATCTTCGGGGTCGGCGGCCTGCTGATAGACGACCTGCCGGGGACATCGCTGATCACGGAAAGGGACGTGGTCCGGGGCCTGGCCACCAAGTCCCTGGAGCTTGCCGTGAAGTCGATGCAGTTCGAGCTCGAGACGGCGACCAGGGTCATGTAGCCGCGCCCAGCGACTCCTTCGCCAGCCTCGGGACCTCCCAGGGCATCTTCGCCACGGGGACCCCCGCACCCGTCAGCGCCTTCTCCTTGCTCTCCACCGTCCCCACGTTGCCCATTATTATGGCGCCGGCGTGCCCCATCCTCTTCTCCCTGGGGGCGGACCTGCCCGCTATGTAGGCGACCATCTTCTTGGGGAAGGCGGCCGTGCGCACGTATTCGGCGACCCTCTCCTCCGCGTCCCCGCCGATTTCACCGATGAGGACCACGGACCTGACGCCTTCGTTCCTCCCTATGAGCTCCAGCGCCTCGATGAAGTTCGTCGATATTATCGGGTCCCCCCCGATCCCGAGGGCCAGGTTTATCCCCACCCCCGCCTTCCTCAGGTAGTTCGACACCTCGTATGTCAGGGTGCCGCTCCTGGACAGGACGGCGACGTCCCCCGGCATGAACGGCTGCACGGGCATGATGCCCAGCTTTATCTTCCCGGGCACTATCAGGCCGGGCGTGTTGGGGCCCACCACGCTCCCGCCGTGCCGCCGCGCAGTTTCCATGCAGCGGATGGTGTCCCGCACGGGGACCCTCTCGGTTATCCCTACGACGAGCCTGATCCCGGCCTCGAACGCCTCCTCCACCGCGCTCAGGTAGTTGGGCGCGGGGACGAAGACGATGCTCGCGTCGACCCCATGCTTCCCGACCGCGTCGGCGCAC
>JAKAPW010000107.1 GCA_021811935.1 archaeon
CTGGCCAGGAGGATAAGCTTCAGGGTGAACGGGCGCAGGAGGACCGCGGACGTGGAGGACAGCGAGCTGCTGCTGGACGTCCTGAGGGACAGGCTCGGCGTGAAGAGCGTTAAGGCGGCCTGCTGGCGCGGCGAATGCGGCCTCTGCACGGCAATGGTAGACGGCAAGGCGCTGAAGACATGCCTGGTGCTCGGGGTGGAGGCCGACGGCAGCGAAGTGACCACCGCGGAGGGGCTGGCGCGCGGGGGGGACCTCTCGCCGCTCCAGAAGGCGTTCGTGGAGCACGGGGCGATGCAATGCGGCTTCTGCACGCCGGCGTTCGTGGTCACCGCCCACCAGATGCTGCTGCTGGACGCCGACAGGAGCGACGAAGAGATCAAGGAGTACATGAGCGGCGTGACGTGCAGGTGCGGGACCTACAACCAGATGCTGCAGGCGATAAAGCAGGCGGCGAAGTCCTACAGGAAATAGCTACATTATCTTCGACAGTATGTCTTCGAGTTCCCTGTCCAGCCTGGGCGGCGGCGACCAGTCCACCTGGACCGCCTCCACGCCCTGCGCCTGCAGGTCCCTGTAGAAGACTTCGATCCCCACGTTGAGCACCTTGAACCCGCCCGCGAAGAGCTCCCCCGCGCCCAATCAGTCCCCCTCCCCATGGAGCATGCGGCCGACCACCCTCTCCAGCGTCGTCCTGTCCACGGCTCCTCTGGAGGCCACCAGCGCCGCCAGCACGGCCATCTCCGCGTTGCTGCGCGCGACAGCGACCCCCTCGTCTTCGAGCTTCCTGACCTGGGCGCTCAGCACCTGAGGGTCGCGCTCGGTGCCGCAGACGTAGGCGAGAATGGGCAGACGCCGTCCCCCGGCAGCGCCCCTGGCCTTCCTTATCGAATCCAGCATGGCGCCCGCGGGGTCGGGGTTGCTGCCGTAGCCGAGGACGAAGTCCATCGCCACGCAGCAGACCTCCGGGTCGGCCGCCTCCTCTACCAGCCTGAGCTTCCTGACGGTAGGGTCGATCATGGGGTGCGCCCTCCCGGCCGTGAACTCCTCCTCCCCCATGTCCACCAGCGTGTGCCCCGTGCTGCGGTGCGGGTCCCTCAGCTTGAGCCTGCCCTCGAGCGGGGCGTTGGACATCACGTCGCCCACCAGCTCCCTCAATATCAACAACGACTCGAAGGTCAGTGTCCCCCCGGTGTAGAGCCCCCTGACGTACTTCTGCCCCGGCTCCAGGAGGCGGTGGATGTCCGCCGCGGCGGAAAGGAGGCCGTCCACCGTCGGCATCAGCTCCTCCCTGAACCTCGTGTCAGCCCGCCCGCCGGAGAGCCTCGCGCAGAGCGCGGCGGCCGAATGCAGCGAGGCGGCGACGTGCACCCCCGGGGGCGCGGCAGATTCGGAGCCGAGCAGGCAGAGGACGTACTTTTTCTTCCCCGACGCCATCCGCTCGGTTATCTTCCTGGCTGTCTCCTTCCCGGGCGGCTTCCCGACCAGGCATATTATGTCGGTCCCGGGGTCCTCTTCGAGGGCATCTATCGACGCCAGGGACATCATGCCCCCCACGCTGTCTTTTACGTCCCCGCCGCCCACGCCCAGCCCCTGCGACACACCGACCCCCACCCTGTCCAGCAGGACGCTGACCTCCTGCAGCCCCGTGCCGGCGGCGGCCACCAGACCTATCCTCCCCCTCCCGACGGCGTTGGCGAACGCTATGGCCTTTCCCCCGATGATCGACGTCCCCGCCCCCGGACCCAGGAGCAGGAGCCCCTTCTCGAGGGCTCGCTTCTTCAGGAAGACCTCGTCCTCCACCGACACGTGGTCGCTGAACAGGTGGACGTGGATTCCCCTGTCGAGCAGCTGAGTGACCACTGGTCGGACGTGCTCGCCGGGTATCGACACGAGGGCCAGCCCGGCGTCGGGCGTCGCGGCCAGCGCCGCCCCGAGGTCCGAGTACCTAGACGACCCCCCTTCCCTGCCTCCCGCGAGGAGGCCGTCCACCGCCCGGAGCACCTCTTCCAGCCTACCCTCGCCTTCGAGCGAGACTGCTATGACCATGTCAGAAGCGGAAGCCGCCATCCCTTCGTCCGTCATCAGCCCCACGGCGAGGAGGAGCTCCTTGTTGGTGGAGGTGCCCATCACCACGGAGGCGTCCAGCACCCCATGGAGTTTCTTGGCTTCCTCCGTTACCTGCATTAGCCGCATCGAGTCTCTGTACAGGTTCGTCCTCACGACATTCCTGACCAGGGGCAAGAGCTTCGCCGTGCCACTCCGCGATATATAGCGGTAGCGCGCCCTTTTCCCCGAAGAACGGCGGGGTATCCTTCGGGCGTTCGGTCATGCCTTTCGTCTACGGCTGTTATGAAGGTTAGCCTTAAATACTATGCAATTTACCGATATATAGGTAATTGGGCTCAATCTAGGTTGTAGCATAATTTCATCTTGATGGCCTCAGACCTTCTGCTACGCTCCCTGCCTGTCCCCCCGGCCTTCAGAACGACATGAACCTGTTGT
>JAKAPW010000001.1 GCA_021811935.1 archaeon
ATCACTGATGCTGTTCGTAAGCCGGGACGCGCCCAACATAGCTCGTCACTGTCCGGTGAACCTGCGAAGTATGACGAAAACTCTGGCAGGCGTCACTTGTAGCGCTAGGCGGGCCCGGTGGGATTCGAACCCATGACCCCCGCCTTAGAGGGGCGGTGCTCTAATCCATGCTGAGCTACGGGCCCACGGAATGGGGAATCATGGACCCCTCTCTCTGCGCCAGACTGGCTGCTAAAAAAGGCATCCGCCGATGGATGCCTTGCGCGTGGACGTGCCCCGCGCGTGAATATGCTTATCTACAACGAACGATCAATTGTCGGCGATGGTCAGGACAAACGTGGCTATAGACGAATCGATAGCCTATATCCTCTCGGACGAAGCGGGCAGGCAGAACAAGACGCTGTATGCCTTTACCAACGAGCTCCTGAGCACGGTGCTCAAGATAACGAAGGAGGGGGGAGGCACGGGAGAGATTTACGCTTCGTGGCGGTTCATGCACATGCTCAGGGAGATCGACTCGGTCCCGCTGCCCGGCGACCTACTCGAGAAGCTCATCAACAAGCTCTTTGACAACGAAAAGGAATGGCTGCTCAAGGCCTGGTACGAGGAGGGCGCGAAGCTCGGGACGTACCTCCAGCTGTATCAACCGAAGTTCGAAGAACTCGCCGACCTAGCCAGGGAGGTGAAGGCGCTGCTCCCGATGAAGAAGGTCGAGGTCATCAGGGGGCTGGACACGGGCGATTCCATCGAGTTCAGCATCAAGGCAATAGGGGCTGGCCTCTCCCCGGCATCCACCAACTGCGCCGAGCGCTTCGTCCACGGAATCCTGTCCGCTTATTCGATGAAGATAGGCAGCAGCAGGGCGTCCGAAGGGATAATAGAGATCAAAGCCGCGCAGCCGAAGGCTCAGCCGAGAAACGTCCTCTGACAGAGAAGATATTTATCGCGCGGCGGCGCCGGGTGCCTCGCTTTGGGTCGACTCTTCGGGACCAACGGCATCAGAGGTGTCCCGGGCAGGGAACTTACCCCGGAACTCATAATGGCGGTCGGCAGGGCCGTCTCCGAAAGGCTAGGCGGAAGGATAGCCGTGGGCAGGGACGGCAGGTCGTCGAGTCCCATGATGTCGGAGCTTATGGTTTCGACCCTGCTGGATTCCGGGTCGGACGTCTGCGACGCGGGGGTGCTTCCCACCCCAGCCCTCCAGTACTACGCAGGTTCTGGCGGCTTCGATGGCGGCGTGATGATAACCGCTTCGCACAACCCACCGGAGTTCAACGGCATCAAGGTGATGGGGCCGAACGGGACAGAGATATCCAGGGAGACGGAGGGCGAAATAGAAGCGCTGGTCGCCTCCGAGGGGCGGAAGCGCGGGCCGAAGCCGGGCGGACTGAGGCAGGGGACAGACGCGATCGAACGTTATCTGCAGGCCGTGGTCGGACACGCGCTCTCCGAACGGATACGTTCGGCGGGGCTGAAGGTCGTGGTCGACGCCGGGAACGGGATGCAGGCTCTGGCGGTCCCCGAGCTCCTTGGCCGGCTGGGCTGCTCCGCCGTGTGCCTGAACTGCGAGGTCGACGGTGGCTTCCCCGGAAGAGGGTCCGAACCTGCCCTGGAGAAGCTCGGCGGCCTTTCCAAGGCGGTGGTCGACGCGGGGGCGAACCTCGGGGTCGCGTTCGACGGGGACGGGGACAGGTCGGTCTTCTGCGACGAAAAGGGGACGGTCTACACGGGGGACAGGTCGGGCTCGCTGCTGGTCGACCACATACTCTCCACCGGAGGAAGGGGGAAGGTGGTTACGACTGTGGCCACCTCGAAGATAGTGGAATGGGCCGTCCGGAAGAATGATTCCGAGCTCGTGCTCACCCGGGTGGGGAGCGTCGACGTCACGCACGCCATGGTGACGCAGGGCTGCGTCGCCGGCCTCGAAGAGAACGGGGGCTTCTTCTACGCCCCTCACCAGCCGGTCAGGGACGGGGCGATGGCGCTCGTCCTCATGCTCAACGTCCTGGCCGAGAGGAGGAAGAAGCTGTCGGAAGCCATGGCAGAGCTCCCGGCTTTCTACCAGAGGAAGGGGAAGGTACCCTCGGGCAAGGCGGATGTGACGAGGGCCCTTTCGGAGGACGCCGGGGGGGCCCAAGTGGACCTCACGGACGGCGTCAAACTCTCCTTCGGGGACGGCTCCTGGGTCCTGGTCAGGCCAAGCGGGACGGAGCCGCTGATACGGGTCTTCGCAGAGGCGAAGACCGAGAATAGGGCAGAAGAATTATATGAAAAATACTTCGGCATCGTAAGAAAGTTAACAACAAAAAAGGCGGCTTAATCTGACTAACAGTCTTACTGGAGGCCGAGTTCGGGGAATCTGGCCTTCGTAACCCCCAGCTCTTCCTGGAGGGTCCTGATTCTCTTTGCGTATTCTGTCATCTTTGCCTTGTCGTTCTGGACTTTTGCTATTTTGTAGGCCTTCCATGCCTTCTTTAAAGCGCCCCACGTCTGTCCTTTCGTGTATGACATCCGTAATACCTCTACCGACTCATACGAAAGGAGACATAAAAGGCTTTCGTGCGACGTGCCCTCACCGCGGCCAGGAGCCTCCCCCTCACAAGCGGGCCGCGCAGTCTGGAGCCTCCGAAGTGTGCACCATCGCGCCCGGGCCGGGACTGTTTATATAGCATGTCGGCGAGGAGTGGCCAGCCTTGCCCGACTCCATTCTGTCGGCCATGGATTCTCAGAAGATGTCCAAGTTCCACGGGGTGATTACCGTCCTTGCCGCGATGGGTGTCTTTCTTGACGGGTACGACATATCCATCATCTCTGTCGCTCTCCTCTTCATAAAGCCCGAATTCAACACCACTCCATACGAGCTGGGGCTGATCGGGGCCGCCACCAGCCTGGGGATGCTCTTCGGGGCTATGGCGTTCGGCTACATGTCGGACAAGTTCGGCAGGAGGATAATGTTCCTGTGGGACCTCCTATTCTTCGTGGTGTTCGCCATCCTGTCGGCGCTGGCCCAGAACACCGTGCAACTGATTGTTTTCCGATTCCTGCTCGGGATAGGCCTCGGCGCAGATTATGCCCTGAGCACAACCATAGTCGCCGAGTTCTCCCCTGCAAGAAGCAGGGGGAAGCTCCTTGCCGGGAACCTTCTCGCATGGTGGGTCGGAAGTGCCGTCGCGTACGTCACCGGGCTCGCTCTCCTCCCGCTGGGAGCGGTCTCATGGAGGTACATGATAGCGCTCGGCGTCATACCGGCGTTGGCCGTGATAGTAGGCAGGAAGTGGCTCCCCGAGTCGCCCAGATGGCTCATCTCCCACGGCCAGGCGGACAAGGCGGCCCAGGTGGTCGAAAGGTTGACGGGGAAGAAGGTGACGCCCTCCGAAATCGAATCGGCGTACGACGCGGAGAAGTCGGCGAAGGTCCCCGTCAAGGAGCTCTTCTCCAAGAGTCTGATTCGCTCCACGGCGTTCGTGTGGGGGTTCTGGTTCGCCTTCGATTTTGTCTTCTATGGCATAGGCATATTCACGCCGAGCCTCCTGCAGGCGCTCGGCCTGAAGGGGATCACCGCCGCCGTCCAGGCGTCTGTGTTCATAGCGATCCTCGAGGTCTGTGCGTCGACATTGTCCCTGTTCCTCATGGACAGGCTGGGCAGGAGGACCATAACGGCGGTGGGCTTTCTGGTCGGTGGCGTGGCGCTGATAACGCTGGCGTTGATCTATCCGCCGGCCGCCCTCCCGATGCTGGTCCTCTTCCCGCTCTATGCCTTCTTCCTGGCCTTCGGGCCTGGGACCACCGACTTCGTCTACTCCGTCGAGCTCTTCCCGACCAGGGTGCGCAGCACGGGCCAGGCCAGCAGCACGGCCGTGAGCAGGGTGGGGGCCGTCATCAGCATCTTCTTCTTCCCCTCGCTGCTGCTGTTCTGGGGGGTCCCGAACTCGCTGATCTTCTTCGGCATAGTCGGCCTCCTCGGATTCCTCGTGACCCTGGTCTTGGGCGTGGAGACCAAGAGGAAGTCGCTCGAAGAGATAGCGAAGTAGCGAGCGGGCCTGCCGGGCGAAGCCGAGGTATCATCCTCACTTCGTCTTCGCTGCGAGGCAGGAGATTATCTCCCCGGCCATGCCTCTGGTCATGCTTTCGAACTTCGCACCCCCGATCAGCCTTTCCAGAAGCCCGGCGTCCAAGGAAGCGTCCCACTCGAGCCTAGAGCCTTGTGCCTCCTCGTGCACCAATATCCGGAGGTCCAGCTTTATCTTGACTCCCGCGGACCTCCCTTCGCCATGGATGCCGACCTCGTCGGGCCCCCGTGAAACCCTGAAGACCATCCTGACGCCTATGTTCTTCATATAACCGACGCCGGCCCCCTCCGGGATTTCGACCTTGAACCTGGCCGCGAACTCGTCTCCGTTGCCGCCCTCCAGCCCCGCCAAGTTCGGAAGGCATTGGGCAAACCTGCCCGGGTCGGCGAGGAATTCCAGTACAGCTTTGCCGCCGACGGGGAGCCTTTCCTCCCCGTGCAGCGTTATCAAGAGGACGCCTCCCTTTCTACCTCCGTGAAGCTGGCGCCGAAGCCATACACCTCCTCGCCTATGGTCCCCCTCATAGAAGCCGCCGGCTCGAGGACGGGTATCTTCGTTTCCTTGGTCGTGCATTCTGCCTTTATGCCCAGCTTCTGGCAGGCCGAGTCGGATACCTTCTCCGCCATCAGCCTCGACGTCGTCAGCTTCCCCCCGATGACCGTCAGTATGTCCTCGTCGTCCAGCACCTGGAAATCTCTGCTGGCCGACCTGGCGTCGTCCGCCTTCAGCAACGGCCTTGCTGACCAGTATAGCCTGGAGTACTTCCTATCTCTGAGCGCGGGTACCATGACGGACCCCTCCTCCACCAGATAGCGCACGTCGTCGTCCTCGATGTGCACGTCGTCCACGTCTTCCACCACCTGGGCGGTCGTCCCCAATATGCAGCTCCCGTAGAAGGGAAGCAGTATATCGCCGTCGGATGGTGGCCTCAGGCGGTTTATCACGCGATCGACCAGCCTTCCGTCATAGGCCAGCATCAGACCTATCGCCGGCATCATGTCGACCATGTTGCCGTACATGGCGCATATCTTGTCCGCCCACGGCCCGGCGGCGTTGACCAGCAGCCTTGCGGAGACCTCCCCTCTGTCGGTTTTCACGGTCATCTTCCTCCTATCTATGCCCGTGACGTTATGGTTCAGCAGGAACCTGGCCCCCTTTGCCTTGGCCAGCACGGCGACGCCCCCGAAGAGCCTGAACGGGTCGACCACCATGTCGGGCACGGAGGCAGCAAAACGGACCTTCGGGCTCAGCGCCGGCTCCGCGCGTTTCAGCTCGGCAAGGTCGACCGCCTTGCATTCTATCTCCGAATCGTCCATCCCCTTGAGGAACCTGTCGGCGAATGCGTCGTCGTCGCCTTCCAGCGAGACGAACAGCCCCCCCACGTCGAAGACTGCGCCGCCGGCTATTCTGCGAATCGTGCTGCTCTCCTGCCGGCACTCCACGGCTGCCGCCTTGTCGGTCGTGGCGTATCTGGCGCCGCTGTGGAGGAGGCCGTGGAAGCGGCCCGACGTCCCCCTCAGCATGCCCTGCCTATCTATCAGGACGACGGACAATCCCCTGAGCGACAGGTCAAGTGCGGTGAACAGGCCGGTCGCCCCCGCCCCTATTATCACAATGTCGGCGTCCATGTCTATGTTCTGGAGCCGGACAACGGTTATAAGCAGAGCGCCGGCGTCTGTTATCAATGAAGCGGCCCGACGCCGTCCTTGATAGGGTTATGGAGAAGAAGGTGATGATCTTCGACGGCGACGGCACCCTCTACATAGACACCAAGAAGACGCCCGGAGCGGCTGCCTTCCTTGATTACGTGGCGAAGGCGGGGAAGAAGTTCGCCATAATGACGAACAACTCTTCATACAGCAAGAGGCACCATATGGAGAGGGTCGGCAGGACTCTCGGCAGGAAACTCGGCGATGACGAGCTGTTCGTATCGACAGAAGCGGCGGCGAACTACCTGCGGGACCGTGGTGCAGGCAGGGCGTTCATCGTCGGCACCCCCGACTGCGTCGAAGATTTTCGCCTTCGCGGTGTTCGCTTTGAGGAAGACGACCCGGACGCGGTGGTCATAGCCTTTGACAGGACGCTGACGTACGGCAAGGTGAGGAGAGCTGCCGGGCTGATAATGAAAGGGAAACCCTACATACTGACGAATCCCGACATGGTCTGCCCGACCAAAGGGGGGTACATCCCCGACGCGGGATCGATAGCCGCCATGATAAAATCGGCCACCAACAAGGAACCCATGGCGGTCACGGGGAAACCAAGCAAAATATTCCTCGACCACGTCCTGCGCGAGCTCGACGCCGAGAGTTCGGAGTGTGTCATGTTCGGGGACAGGGTCTATACGGACATAGCCATGGCCAACGATGCAGGCGTCCTGTCCGTCCTCCTGCTGACCGGTGAAACCAAGGCAAAGGATGTCAGAGGCACCCGCGGGCCCGACATCGTAATCGATTCGTTCGGCGACCTTCTCCATACGCTCACCCGAAAAGCGTGACGGTGAGGTACTGGGCCGGGAAACGACTGCGGGATGCGGGTCGTTAAGAGGGAACCTTTGACGGTATTGTGCTACCTGCCCGCCGCGTCCTCTTCCGGCACCAGCTTGGGGCGTCTATACTTCGCCGTCGCTATCTGCTCCAGGGTCAATCCCTTCGTTTCAGGGGTGAAGAGTATCGAGAAGACAAAGGCGATAGCCATCACGACTACGAGCGCCTCGAAGAACGCGAGCTTGCCTATGGACAGGAGTATATAGGGGAACTCGAACGCGCTGAGGAATGAAACGAACCGCGTTATCGACGTCGCGGAGCCCATGGAGGCCGACCTGAGCTTTGTCGGAAGCAGTTCGATGGCGTAGAGGCCCATCGTGTTCCCGGGCCCAAGGTTGCCGACCCCGTACCATAATATGAGGCCCAGTATGCCAAGGGCTAGGACGGCTGCGCCAGCGTACGATGAGGCCACGGCCACGAATATCATGCCGAGGGTCATCGCGCCGAAGCCCACTATCTGCAGCATCCGCCTTCCCACTACGTCATTCAGGTACGCGGCGCCCATGGCGCCCAGGAATCCCGGCACGTACAGCAGGGAAGACAGGAGTATGCTTATGGGACCCTTGAAGCCAAGCACCGCGAGAATCAGAGGAGCGTAGAGGCCGAATCCGTAGGCGCCTATGTCGAACAGTATCCACTGCACCCAGACTATGGCCGTCCTCTTTAGGTTCTCACCCTTGAAGAGGGCAGAAATGGATCCCGCCGACACGCCCTCCTGTTTCTTCTTCTCTTCAAGCAACGCCTCTATGTCGGTGGACGCCATGCCTGTCTGAGATGCAAGAACCTTGGCCTCGTCGACGGCCGTGTCTCCGTGCGCGACGACCTTCCACCTTGAGGATTCCGGCATGCGCGTTCGTAGGAAGACGGTGATGAGGGCGGGCACAGCGCCGAGCCCCAGTGCATACCTCCACGCTTCCAGCGGCGCGGCCAGGAAGAACAGGTAACCGAGCAGGAACGACACGCCTGCGCCTATGCTCCAAAACGCCCATACCCAGCCATAACCCGCTCCTCTCTTCTGGTTGGGATACATCTCCGTAGCGTATACGGGGCTCAAGGCATAATCTGCCCCGACGCCCCATCCAATGAAGAAGCGGAATACTATCATCTCGAATACGTTGGTCGACAGCGCGCTCAGGATGGCAAAGACCACGAAGAAAAGCAGGTCGAACATGTACAGGTATCTTCTGCCTATCTTGTCTGAATAATGACCGAAGAGGACCGCGCCGACCATCGCACCGAGTAGAGCAGAGCCGCTGACAAAGCCCAACTCGAAGAGCGTGTAAGGGAACATCTTGTAGGCCGTAAGGATGAACGTGAACACAGAGATGACGCTGAGGTCATATCCATCAAGGAAGTAACCCATTGCGGACAAAATCGTATAGGTGGACCTGCTCGGCACGTGCAGTTCTGCCTTCACATGGGGCGCTTAGTAGCGTCCCCTATAAGAATGCTTCTTATATTAGAAGAACCGGTTTTTGCTGTACAATTCTGTCGAAATTATGTGGTTGTCTGTGACCTTCAATGGGCGTCTTGCGTCATCCATCCCTTGGCCCTCTCCACCGCCCTTCTCCACCCGGTGTATTTCCCCTCCCTCTTGTCCTCATCCCACCTAGGTTCGAACGTCCTGTCTTTCCGCCATAGCTTCCTGATGTCGGCTGTGCCACGCCATACCCCGATGGCCAGTCCTGCAGCGTACGCCGCCCCCGCGGCAGTCATTTCTCTGATCTTCGGCCTGATTATGACGCGCCCGAGCACGTCTGCTTGAAGCTGCATCAGGTAATCGTTGACTGTCGCGCCGCCATCCACTTTGAGTGACCTGATGCGCATCCCTGTGTCCTCCTGCATGGACTCGAAGACATCCCTTGTCTGGTAGCAGATGGCCTCCAGCGCGGCGTGCACGATATGCTCCGCTCTTGTATACTGCGTCAGCCCTATGATGAGGCCTCGCGCCTTCCGGTCCCAATAAGGGGCGTACAGGCCTGTGAACGCAGGAACGAAGTACACGCCCGCGGAACCGACCTTCGACACGGACTTGGCCAGCCGCTCGACATCAGTGGGGCCGCCTATGACTCCTAGGTTTTCCTCCAGCCACCTGACCGCCATTCCGGTTACCGCAATGGAGCCTTCAAGCGCATAAGATACCTTCTTCTCCTCCAGTCCATAGGCCACCGTTGTTACGAGCCCATGCCTGGAAAATATGAGGCTCGCCCCCGTATTCTGTAGCAGAAACGAGCCGCTCCCATATGTATTTTTCGTCTCTCCCGACTCGAAGCAAAGGTGTCCGAATAGGGAAGACTGTTGGTCGCCCAGGTCTCCACAGATGGGTATCTCATATGTGAAGGGGCCGTCGATTGCGGTGTATCCGTAGATGTTCCTATCAGAACTGGGTCTGATTTCGGGCAGAATCGTTTCCGGAATCTTGAACAGTTCCAAAAGGTCGCCGGACCAGGATAGCTTCTCTATGTCCATCAACATCGTGCGGGAGGCGTTTGTGTAGTCCGTAACGTGGGCTGGGGTACCCGCCGAGCCGTTTTTCCGCTGCATCAGGTTCCAGATCAGCCACGTGTCCACATTTCCAAAGAGTATCTCCCCCTTGTCGGCCCTCTCCCGCGCCCCAGGAAGGTGGTTCAACATCCACTGGAGCTTTGTGCTCGAGAAGTAGCTGCTGAGAGGAAGGCCAGTCTTCCGGCGTATGATATCTTCGTTTTCGTCCTTCAGGCGTTCACACAGATCGCCTGTCCTGGTATCTTGCCAGACTATCGCGTTATAAAGCGGGCGACCGGTCTTCGCGTCCCAAAGCATGGCGGTCTCTCTTTGGTTTGTAATGCCGACCGCGGCAATCTGCTTCGGCTCTAACAGCGCTTTCTTGAGCGCCTTCCTTATTACCGCCTTGGTCTTCTTCCATATTTCAATCGGATCGTGTTCAACCCAGCCGGGCTTTGGATAGATTTGCATATGCGCCGCATATGCATATGACTTTACGGCCCCGTTCTGGTCGAAGACTACACATCGCGTCCCACTTGTCCCTTGGTCTATGGCAGCGACGAACCTTTCGTCTTGGTTCTTCATCTGCACGACTCTGATGTCCGATGTCGAATATAAACGGACCGTCGCGGTCTGCGCCGTAGCAGTCAGAGAAGGACGGATTCCAGCAGCAGAACCTGTAACTGTGGAGGCGCCGGGGTCTATCTGAAACAGACCACTAGGACGAGGTTTGGTCGTCAACCTGATTCGGGACGACGAGCCGGTGGCACATGGAGGGACTATGCATGGAGAGTACGTAAGCGTCGTTCGACCGGGCCGTCGAGTTCAGAGCAAGATGTCATCGGGACTAATGCGCCCGGACGGGTTGGTGGGCAACCCCCGATAGGGCAGTCGAGACGATTCGGGCGAGGCACGTCTTGGACTACAGCCGCCGCGGAAAGGAGGTGCGCAGTGCGTCCCTCCTTCGAAGGACGTATGTCTTTCCGATGTCGTCGTAGAATGGCCCGCGGGCAGGGCCTACAACTTCGTCACTGCCCTGCTCTTCCCGAGTCCTGCGGGAGACAGGTTGAACTGGATTGTCTTTATCCTTGTCATCTCATCTATGCTGTAGCCCACCCCCTCCCTCCCGAGCCCAGAATCCTTGTTGCCGCCAAAGGGAAAGTATCCGACCCCGTGGGACGGGGCGTCGTTGATGGAAACGCTTCCCTCCTCCAACCCCTTCGCGGCCTTCCATGCGATGTATAGGCTCTCGGTGAAGATGCAGGAGTCCAGGCCGTAGTGTGATTTGTTTGCTAGTTGTATTGCCACGTCTACGCTCTCCACCCTGACGATCGTGATGACCGGGCCGAATGTCTCCTCCCATGCGATTTGCGAGTCCAGCGAAACGTTGTCAATTATCGTGGGCTCGAAGTACGCTCCCTTGTGGGTGCCGCCCTTCAGGAGCTTGGCTCCCTTCGATACCGCGTCGTCCACCATGGTCTGAACCCGCTCGGCGGCCTTCTCGTCTATCAACGGCCCCATATTGTTCTGGGCGTCCCTCGGGTCCCCCATTTTCCATCTTTCGAACTCACGAAGCAGGTGGGAGAGGAATGCGTCTGCAACGGAGCGTTCCACCAGAACCCTGCTTATCGCGTCGCATCTCTGTCCGGAGTATTTCAACGAGCCTTCGCAGACCTTGCCGGCTGCCAGAGCGAGGCTTGCATCGGGCGCTATTATGGCGGAACCCTTCCCCCCGAGTTCCAAGTGCAGTTTCTTCATCACCGCGAGCCCTGCGACGTGCCTCCCTGTCTCCGTGCTCCCCGTCAATGTGACCATCTGGACGAGCGGGTGTGAGACAAGCGGGTCGCCGACGTCCCTCCCCGACCCCGTCACAATGTTGACGGCCCCGGCGGGGATGCCTGACTCGTGGAGGATCCTGGCGAAAAGTATGGCGGCTATGGGGTCGTCACTCGCAGGCTTGATCACTGTAGTGTTGCCAGAAACGAGTGCAGGAATCACCTTGGCCACCGTCGAGAAGAGGGGATAGTTGAAAGGAGACACACATGCTATGACCCCCATCGGCTCGTGTATGACCAGTGCGAATTTCTGCATTGTATCTTCGGACCAGTCCCCTGGAACATATTCGCCGAAGATGCGTCTGGCTTCCTCCATCGTCATCTTTATTCTGTTCAACGACGCGGCGACCTCGGCCTCGGCCAACTTGACAGGCTTCCCGGCCTCCAGAACCAGCGTGTTGACGAAGTTCTTGCGATGGTCCTCGATTATATGCCTGGCCCTGTTCAATATGTCTATCCTGTCTATTGCGGGTATGTCTCTTATCTTCTTCTTGGCGCCATGCGCAGCCGAAACCGCCAGTTCCACGTCGGCTGCCCCCCCGGCCTGGGCCTTGGCGACGATGCCTCCGTCGATCGGCGAATGGACGCCGAACGTCCCGCCGGTCTTGGATGTCTTCCACCGTCCGTCTATCAACATCAAGAACTCTTGCACTCCGTCCCGGACGACGGAACAATCGTCAAACAACCCCGTCAGTGACAGAGCGTCCTGTTCCATTTATCATTCGCCCATGTCCTTGAATCAAGCACGTCGTATAAAAACGCGTGCTCGCCGACTGGCCCTTCCTGCTTCCATGGTCTCTGGTTGACATGAAGGGTCGTCTCACTGCGTATAACCCGTCTATGGTGGGGCGTGTCGGTATTATCGACCGGCTTTGGGGATACAGCCGTTTGGTGCTTCTTTTTCGGACGATGCCTTCAGAATCCTCTTTTGCTCGAACCGACGATGTCAACGGCTGACGGTGCAGCAGACGTTTTTCATATGATGTGCCCCGGGCTCCAAAATTGCATTGTCGTATCGGAATCGGCCGGGCTCGCTCTCGGTCGGCATCCGATGGCGGGGTAATCAATCTTTCCTACGAGTGCTTCCATTGAACGTTTCGGACAGCCCTCTGGTTCCTTTGGAAACCGCTTTGCCCGTCCGACCAGACCCGAACACCACACTACCTCAAATGGGACCATCCTGCGTCCCTGACCTCCACCCCCCCGTCCGGCGTCTTGTAGACCACCCCGCTCCCCTCCCTCACCGCCCCGAATTCGTATATCCTCCCTCCCGCCTTCTTGGCCATCCGTGTTGCATCCGTCATCCGGTCGGGAGGAATCGTCGCGACGCCGATGAACTCTTCGCCGCCATACAACACGGCGTCCGCCAGGACGCCGCCCCTCAGCAGTTCCTTCAACGCGTCGTCGGTCGGAAGGGTCGTCATCTCGATCCTGACGCCGCTCTGCCTGGATATCTCGTGCAGCGTCCGGGCCAGCCCGTCGCTCGAATCCATCGACGAGTGGGCCATCCCCGAAGAGGCTATGTCCCTTATCGTCCTGAAGTCGGGTCTGGGGGCGGTCACGCTCGATACGCACCTGGCCACCACCTCCCGCGGGAGCCTGAGCCCGGCAAGGAGGTGCCGCAGGCCTAGCGCGGAATAGCCGAACGGCCCCGTGGCTATGACGGAGTCTCCCGGCCTGGCCCCCCCTCTGGTGACCTTGGCGCCAGAGAACCCGTACATGATGCAGTCTATCGAAAGGCTCTTCGACTCGTTGACGTCCCCGGCGACGAGCCTTACGGAGTACTCGCGTGACGCGTCCCTCAGGCCGGAGACTATATCCTGGACCGTCCTCCTCCCCGACAGCCGCCTGGGCAGGGCCAGGGAGACCATGAAACCTTCGGGGGTGGCGCCCTTGGCGGCGAAGTCTGAAAGGCAGGAGATCAGCGACTTCCTTGCCGCCTGCCTCAGCGTCATCCCCGGGGGCATGTCCGTGTCCGCTACGAACATGTCCGCCTTCAATATCAGCTTCCCCTTTCCGGGATCCACCCTGACCACATCGTCGAACATGCCTTCGTCTGTGGCGGGGGCGGCCCCGAACGCCTTCCTTATCTCCTCGATTATCTGCCGTTCGTTCATTGCCGGTGCACCCGGCCCAGCAGCCTCTCCTCCACCGTGCGGAGCAGTTCCTCCGCTCCCTCCATGCTCCTCGCCTCCACCGATATTCTGACGACGTCCTCCGTCCTGGACGGCCTGACCAGCCACCACCCTTCGCCCTCCCTCACCTTGACGCCGTCCAGCGTCACCGCGTCTCCGTGGCTTCTCTTCATCTCCTCTATCGCGGCCAGCGCCTGCCCCCTCTCCATCTCGACCTTGGTCCTTATCTGATGGTGCCCGGCCAGCCACCCTATGTCCAGCCCGCCGCGCCTCCGCACCATGTGGGCCGCGGCAAGCAGGCCGTCCCTGCAATGGTTGAACGACCGGTCTATGACCCCCGCGCTGCTCCCCTCCCCTCCGAGGGCGCAGTCCTTCTCGAGCATGACCTTCAACACGTTCGCCTCTCCGACCGGGGCCAGAAACACGCTGACCCCCCTGCTGCTGGCTGCCTCCAGGACGGCGTCGGAGGTGTCCACGCTCACCGCGACGCCGCTGCCCTTCGGGAGGGTTTCGACGGCGGCCATCAGGGCGAAGTCGGGCGGCATCTTCCTCCCTTCCCTGTCGACCACCTGCAGCCTGTCTCCGTCGCAGTCGAACGCGAACCCGACGTCGCAGCCCGATACCTTCATGACGGCGCGGAGCTGCTCCAGCGCATCCTGGGTGGGGTCGATCCCCCTTGTGAAGACGCCCATGGTCCCGTTCACCACTATCACCTCGGCTCCCATGTCGTTGAAGAGCTTCGGCACGCGGACGCACGCGCTCCCGCCCCCAGCGTCCACCGCTATCTTGAGCCCGGCAGCGGAGCCCCTGCCCGCGAGCCCCAGTATCTCGGAGTAATACGCGCGCGAATCGTCCTTCTCCAGCTCCGGCCGGGCTCCGTACCTGCACGCCTCCAGCTTCACCCGGCCTAGCTCGTCTTCGAAGAGCCCCCTCCCCTCCCTTATCAGCTTCAGCCCGTTCCATTCCTTCGGATTGTGGGAGGCCGTTATCATGACCCCCCCGGCGAGCCCTTCCCGCCTCACATGCCTGAATATCTCGGGGGTGGTCACCACGCCCATGTCCACCACGGCGCTCCCCCCGTAGAGCAGGCCGGACACCGCCGCCTTCTTCAGGACGACCGACGATTCGCGGGGGTCCATCCCGACCGCGACCCTCCTCCCGCCCAGGAATCCGGCGAACCTGCATCCCACCGCGAAGGCGTACTCGACGTTCATGCTTTCGGGGTAGGTCCCCCTCAGGCCTGAGACGGTTTCGAGCGGAACCCTCGCGGAGCCCACGGATTTCCGCGTAGGGCGCCCGAAGGTTAAAGGTTTTGAGCCCCGAACTCGGCCGCGAGGGCCGCCAGCGACACCGAGCCGTACTTCAGCACGTCTTCGTCCACCTTGAACCTGGAGCTGTGGTTGGGGTAGATGCACCCCTTCTTCGGGTTGTCCGTCCCCAGGAAGTAGAAGGTACCCGGCGCCTGGTGCAGGAATCTGGAGAAGTCCTCGCCGCCCATTACGGGTCTGTACACCGTCGTCTTCGTCCCCTCTATCGTCTTGAGTACCTTGAAGACCTTCGCCGTCACCTTCGGGTCGTTGACGGTGACGGGATAGGCGTCCTCCATGAAGCTCAGTTCGCAGGAGGCCCCGAAGGCCCTGCAGACGGTCTTGGCGACCCTGACCACGTGCCTCTTGGCGCTGGCCCTGGTCTTTTCGTCCAGCGTCCTTATCGTCCCCTCCAGCAGCGCCTCGTCCGGTATTATGTTGTCCTTCGAGCCGGCATGTATGCTGCAGACCGAGATGACCAGGGGCTGCGTCTGGTCCGTCAACCTGCTCGAAACTCCCTGCAGGGAATTGATGACCTGCGCGGAGACGAAGATGGGGTCGACCGTCTTGTGTGGCTCCGAGCCATGCCCGCCCCTGCCCACTATGCGGACCTTGAAGGAGTCGGGTGCCGCCATCATCGCACCCGGCCTCAAAGCGAAGGTGCCTGCCGGGGCCCCGTTCATTATGTGCAGCCCGAAGACGTAGTCCACCTTCGGGTTCTTCATGGCGCCGTCTTCTATCATCGGCTTGGCCCCTCCCCTGCCTCCGTGCTCTTCGGCCGGCTGGAACAGGAACTTGACCGTCCCCGCGAGCTCGTCCCTGCGCCCCGCGAGCAGCATGGCCGCTCCCAGCAGCATGGAGACGTGCGTGTCGTGGCCGCACGCGTGCATGGCGTTGTCTACCTTCGACCTGAACTCGACGTCCGCGTTCTCCTGTATGGGGAGGGCGTCCATGTCCGCCCTGAGCGCCACAACCCTTCCTTCCTTCCCCCCCTCCAGCAGGCCTACCACGCCCGTCCCCCCCACGCCGCTTGTCGCCTTGATCCCCAGCCCCCTCAGCCTGTCCGCGACAAGCTTGGACGTCCTGAACTCCTTGTAGGCCAGCTCCGGGTTCTCGTGGACGTCGCGCCTTATCTTGATTATCTCCGGCTCGTACTTCTTCACGTCTTTCATGAACGCCCGCGCATTAAGCATGGCCGCTCCGTTTCCTTTCACCATATTTAAATCGTCGCGCGGGGGCGCGGAAGCATTTATTAGGGTCATCCTAACATTGTTAAGTGAGCCCTAATGACTCGCCTGACCAGGAGGGAGCGGGAATGCCTGATATCGGTGTACGAGTTGTCGGCCGACGGGTGGCCTGCCAGGGTCAGGGATATCTCCGACCAGATGAAGGTCAAGCCGCCTACCGCGGTCGGGTTCCTTGAGAGGCTCTCCGCCGTCCTGATGGTGGAGAGGGGGGCCGCCGGATACAGGCTGAGCGCAAAGGGGAGGGAGATGATCGACGGGATAATGAGGTCTCACAGGATATTCGAGACCTTCCTGACGGGCATAGGGGTGGCGCTTCAGGAGGCCTGCCGGATAGCCTCCGAGGTCGATATGCACATCGAGCCGCCCACGATAAACGCGCTCTGCGCCCACATAGGCCATCCATCGGAGTGCCCCCACGGCAGGAAGATACCGGGCGGCGACGACCTGGACACGGAGCGCCGATAGTCCGAAGGTGGCGTGGTTGGATCTGTTCGCTCTCGCGCTGGGGAACGTGGTCGAAGCGCTCGTGGTGGCGTTCATGCTGGGCCTGGCGCATGGCATCACGCCCGACGAGCATACGTGGCCCATAACGTTCAGCTACTCCGTCGGGAGCTACAGCAGCAGGGGAGGGCTGAAGAGCGGGCTGCTCTTCTCCGCGGGGTTCACCATCCAGCGGGCGATGATGTCCGAAGTGGCCTATCTGGGCCTGGCCCTGATCTTCACCCGCTGGTACGTCGAACCGCTGGTCTACATAATTGTGGGGACGGTGATGTTCTTCTCCGGGCAGTACATACTTCAGAAGGGGACCTACCTCCATTCGCACTCGCTGGAGCACCTGCTGCACAGGAAGGTGATAGGCGAGGAGGCGGAAGAACGGGAACACGCCGTCCCCGAGCTGCAGGACGAGCCCAGGGCGGTGCCGACCAGGATGACTTTGGTGCATGGGCTGATAGCAGGCTTCGGGTTCGGCGCCTACGCCACCATAGTCTACTTCACGCTGGCCCCCGCCATGCCATCCGCCTATTTCGGCTTCCTCCCCGGGATGGTCTTCGGCCTGGGCACCATGGTCATGCAGCTGCTCTTCGGCTTCTCGTTCGGGAAATGGATACAAAGGAAGAAGCTGGGGATAAAGGAGATAGCGTACATCGGGAGGAAGACGGCGGGAAGGACGCTCTACTTCGGAGGCATGGTGTTCGCCCTGGTGGGCGTGCTGATCTTCATGTTCCCGGCGGTGGACAACTTCTACCTGACCACCCCCATCTACGTGCACAACCTGCATCAGTTGGGGGCGGGCTTCCTGCTGGTCGTGTTTACGGTGGGCATCATAGGCGGCGTGTCATATCTGAAGAGCACAAGAGAGGTCCTCAGGCGGGTGGCGGGGCCCAAGACCGAGGAGGCGCAAACGCTATGATACGAAGCCCCAGGGGGGACTGCCGGTGCTGTGCACATTCGGACCCCCGACCTATCGCTAGCCCGCCTGGGACCCAGACTCGTGGAGACCGGGCCGGATACGAGGCGATTGAGCTGATCTGTTCGATTGCTCCACCGGGCTGAGCTACTGGGGCTCGCCCGAAGCATGAATTGGTGTGCATAATAACTCTTTACTCCGGGAAGCCCCAATCTCAGGGATGAAAACAGCTTTATACGCACCACATCCGTCGCCCAAGTCGTGCGGGGGTCGCCCAGCTAGGTCAAAGGCGTAGGCCTGAGGCGCCTATCCCGTAGGGGTTCGTGGGTTCGAATCCCACCCCCCGCATCTCAGTTTCACTTGGCCGCCGAATGGCCTGGACTTCGCGACTGACCCGTGCTTCGACGAATGTCTAGGCGCCGACATACGACTCATAGCAGAACCACTAACGCGCTGATCACGAATGCGGTTTCGAAGCTCCCAGCTACATCTCTTGTTGCATCCATCTGATGTTCTGGTGTGAAAAAACGAACTACCGGACGCGATTCACGAGGAACCGACCTCACCAATCTCTGATACCGGGGGCCACTATGTCTCAGCCAGGCGAAGGCAGGAGGTTCATCATGTACCTGTTGATGCAATCCACGTCGTTGTCCACCCTTTCGATGGCCATCTCCCTGAACTTGAGGAAGATGTTCTCCAGCGACTCCTTTTCGAGCTGGCTGGCCAGCGAAGGGTTGGATAGGAGGGAGGCCCAGCCTATGTTGCTCTGTTTCATGAAATCTATGCATCGCATTATGCCGCTCACGTAGTCCAGCCTGTCCTTCGGCTCGGCCCTCTGCAGGTCATCCTTCAGAGCCAAGATGGAATCCCTTATCTGAAGTATGTTCTTGTTCCAGCTGCTCATGCTGTCGCCGTTCACCTATTGGTCACTTATAAGACGTGCGCACGAGCGACTTCTATGGGCCCGCCGGCGCCGCTCAACCGTCGAGCCTTCCCACGAATCTGGACGCGGCCCTGCTCCATGCCGTCTGCTCTTCTCCCTTTGGCTCGTCCGAGCGCCTGTAGTCGCTCTTTCTGAAGAACTCCTCTATGCTGGCGCCCAGCTCCTCCAGCCTCGCGATTTGCAAGTCGACCAAGACGGATATCCGCCTCGCATACGCGGGCTCGCAGAACCGGTCCAGCATGAGGAAGAAGTGCCTCATGCAGAGGCCGGAGGACTTCTCGTATATCGACCTGCCCTTCTCTTCGCTCACCGCCTCGAGTAGCTCCGATATGCAGTCGTGAGCCGTCTGCTCCTCATGTTCGCAGAAGACGCAGGCGCCGGTGGGTGCCACGGCATCGACCGTCTTCCTCATCCTCCCTCTTGCCATGCGCCTGTTGACATAGTGCGGGGCCCGCCGCCGGAGGCTCCCCGCCAACCGCTTGAGCCCCGGAAGCTGGTTCCTGATTATCCATCCATAGATGGCCGACTTCTGCCACACCGGGCCTGCGCTGGCCATCATCGCCGTGTGCCGGATGCAGAACCCCCAGTTTCTTACATACTGGCCGACGGCCGAGCCCTCCGCGTAGGACTGGTTGAAGAACCAGAAGCTGTACCTGCTCAAACCCTGGACGCACGCGTTGCAGGCCGGGCAGCCGTCCTGCGCTATGAGCGATTCTATCTCCGCGCTGTCCCCGATGCCCCGCCTTCCCGCCATGCCCTTCTTCAACGGCCAGCTGGCCGTTTTTCACCCGTTCATGATTAATTAGGATAGCGGCGTCCGTAGAAAAAGGATAAAAACTCGGTTCTGCATGAACCGCATGGCTGCATGTACAAGATACAAGTCGATCATCTATCCAAGTCGTTCAACTCCATCAAGAAGAAGGGCGTCGGACGACAGGTGGTTTCGACCATGGCCGCCATCGACGACGTGACCTTCGGCGTCGAAGCGACGGAATTCCTTTCGATAGTAGGACCGAGCGGATGCGGAAAGACCACCCTCCTCAGGATGGTCGCCGGGCTGGAGAAGCCGGACAGGGGGGAGGTCAGGATAGACGGCGAAAGGATAAGCGGCCCGTCCCCCAAACTCTGCATGGTCTTCCAGGACATATTGCTGCTTCCCTGGAAGACGGTCAGGGCCAACATCGAGCTCGGACTCCGATACAGGAACCATTCCAACGACATCGCGGCGGCGGTGGACAGGTACATAGACCTGGTCGGGCTCAAGGGGTTCGAGTCGTACTATCCCCACCAGCTTTCGGGGGGGATGCAACAAAGGGTGGGACTGGCGCGGGCCCTTGCCGTCGAGCCGGAGGTGCTGCTGATGGACGAGCCGTTCGGGTCCCTTGACGCGCAGACAAGGTACATAATGCAGAGAGAGCTGGCCGCGATACACTCTAAGCTCCGAAGGACGATCGTGTTCGTCACGCACGACCTGGAGGAGGCAATACTCCTGTCGGACAAGATATTGATGCTGACGGGCAGGCCCTCCAGGATCAAGGAGATGATCCAGGTAAGGCTCAGGCGCCCCAGGGACCTATACGACGTCAAGTCGAGCTCCGTCTTCGCAGAGTTGAGGAAGAAGCTGTGGAACAGTCTGGAAGAGGAGATATTGAAGGTCAAGGCGGTGGGCGGCTAGATGGCTGGCATGGCCAGGGAGCCTGTGGTCCTCTACATAATATCGGTGGTGGTCTTCCTTGCCGTTTGGCAGGCGGTCAGCATGAGCACCACTCCGCTCTTCCTCCCCTCTCCGGGGGAAGTGGCCGCCGCGGTGCCCTCTCTGGTCGGGTCGGGGGCGCTCACCGACGCCACGCTCTCAACACTGTACGTCTTCTTGGCGGGACTGGCCCTGGGGGTCGCGGCCGGGGTCCCGCTCGGAATAGTCCTGGGCAGGTTCCAGGTGCTGAACGGCGTGACCTACATCCCCGTCACCACGTTTTATTCGATGCCCTTCGTCGCGTTGATACCACTGCTCGTCATCTGGACCGGGTTGGGCGTGGAGACCAAGGCGATAATCGTGTTCATCGCCTCCGTCTTCCCGATATTGATCAACACCCAGGCTGGGATACAGCAGACCAACCACCGCCTTCTGGAGATGGCCACGTCGTTCGGGGCCACGGAACAGCAGAAGCTGATGGACATCTCCATCCCGTTCTCCGTGCCGTACATCATGTCGGGGATAAGAATCGCGGTGGGCAGGGCCATAGTGGCGGCCATAGTGGCGGAGTTGACCACTTCGATAAGCGGTCTCGGAGGGCTCCTGTCGTATTACGGCAACGAATTCGCGACGGCGAAGATGATGGTCCCCTTGGTCATGGTGGCCTTCATCAGCCTTGCGCTCACGTACGCGGTCAAGAAGATGGAGGAGAGGCTGGGCCGTTGGAGGCTGACCTAGTTCCGACGCGGTTCGGCGCTAGGATCTCCAGTCGGGGACGTCCTGTGGCGTGTTTATCACGCCCAGCTGGTTCAGCGCCTGGTTAACGAAGGTCGTGTCCATGATGTTGGGCGCGGCCGCTATCAATGGCGAATTCTGTGCGGACGGGTTTATCACCGTCTTGTAGAAGTCCAGGGAGTGGTTCAGCTTGACGTAGTTTATCCCGCCGTTCACGCCCCAGTTTCCGTCGGCCTGCAGATAGGTCCAGATGTCACTGACCTGGCTGCTGTTATAGTAGCCCGGCAGCTCCTTCTGCACGACATAGGCGAAGGCGCTTTCGTTGCTGTTCATTATCCTGGAGGCCTGGATTATTGATTTGACTGCGGCCGCGACCACCGTCGGGTTCTGCTGGACGAAGGCCCGCGTGAAGGTCAGGAAGGTGGTGGGGAACCACGGCATGAACTGCGAGACGTCGGGGACCAGTATGTTCAGCTGCGGGTATTCCTTCACCACGGGGAGCTGGTCGGCCGTTATGAAGGCGGCGTCTATCTTCCCTGCGACGAGCGCCTTGAGCCTGCTCGCGGGGGAGCCGGCGGTGACCCAGTGGACGCCGCTGAGGCTTACGTTATAGTGGCTCAGCGTCCCCTCCAGGGCTATCTGGTCTCCCGCGCTCTGGCTGGATATTCCCAGCGTGGCGTTGGCCAGCTGGCTCACGGAAGTGAACGCCGAGGTGGCCACCACCATGCCGGGCTGCACGGGCTCCGGCACCATGACGTTCACTATGGAAGCGTTGTTGAGGATCGCTCCCATGTCAAAGGCAAAACCTGGTTCCACGGCGGTCGTCTTTCCTGCTATCATGGATTGCAGCAGGACGGCCCCTCCTCCGGGAACGTTTTCCACTGTGACGTTCAGGCCGTTCTGGGCGAATATGCCCAGGTCCTTGGCGGCTTCGATGTTGATGGCCTGAGGCGGGACCGGATTGAATACCACCCCTATGATGAGCGACGTGGGTTTCGGCTTGGGAGAGAGATACTGCGAGGCGACCACTCCGAGGCCGCCCACGACCACCACGGCGACTATTATGAGCGCGATCGTCTTCGTGGCTATCGCCCTTCTTGTGTTCGGCCCCGTCAATTTCGTTCCGTCATGCTACACCTCCCTTATAAATTTACGAGCGAACTTCGAAACGTTTTTCTAAGAAACGTCGGAGGAATCGCACATGGTCGACATCCAGGCGGTAAAACGAAAACTGGCGATGGCCAACAGGATGATAGTCAACGAGGGCCTTACGGAGCTCGGGCGCGGCCACATGGCCTACCACCTGGGCGAGGGGAAGATACTGATCCCGGCCCACCTGCACGACTACGGCAGGACAATAGCCGACTGCACGGAATCCGACATCGTGACGATAGACTTCGACGGCAAGGTGCTGGAAGGGGGGTACGACGAACCCATGAACGAATTCTACTTCTATACCGAAGTCTTCTCCGCCCGGAAGGAGGTCAGGGCGGCCGCACACATGCACCCCTTCCACGCTAACCTGCTGGCCATGAGTGGCAAGGGGCTGACAATGACGTCCAGGGACTCCTTCCTTTTCGTAGACGGGGTCCCAATCTACTCGGGACTCCCCCTGTATGTCTCCAGCAGGGAGATGGGCGGGGCACTGGTCAGGGAGCTGGGGAAGAGGCGTGCCATACTGCACAGGGGGCACGGCGCGTTCGTGGCCGGGGAGAGCATCGAAGAGACGATATCGACCGCGGCTTCGCTGGAAAGGGCCGCGAAGAAACAGCTCTACGCGTCCGTCATGGGGACGCCGCTGGGCTATGACGGGTCGGAGGTCAGGAAGACTTACAGCAAGGAACTGTACGACGACCTGGTGGCCACCGACTGGCGCTACTTCGTCGCCAGGCTCGAGAAGACCGGGACCATAGTCTGACGGTCGTCACAGCGGAGTTATCTTGGTGCCCTTGGTCTCCTTGAGCCCCAGGGCCGCCAGCGTCATCACCACCGCGCCTATCATGGCGCCGACCGCCATCGCGACCCCGAGGCCGCCGAACCCTACGCTCAGGGGGACGAAGATCGCGGCCAGGCCGGAGCCGAGTATCCTCCCCACCATGAACAGGAAGTTGGACGCGGTCGACCGCATCTTCGTGGGGAAGAGCTCGCCGAGCCATGTCGGCCAGTTCCCGTTGAACCCCTGGGCGAAATACTGGGCCACGGATGCATAGAAGAGCGGATATGCGAAGATGGATACGAAACTCGCCCGTTGAACCACGGTGTAGTAGAAGGTGGCAGTGGTGAGGATTCCTATTATGCCGAACAGGACCGCCCCTGCCTTCCTGCCCACCCTGTCGGCCAGGAAGCCGTTGAGTATCTGCCCCGCCATCCCGGCGACCGCTCCGAAGACGATCATCGTGGTAATTGCCAGGGGAGGGACCTTGGCGGCCAAGAATAACGCGGTGCTGAACACTATGAACGACGAACTGAAGAACAGATACGCCGAGGCCATGAGGGTGCCAAAGAAGGTCCACCGCCTGACGTCCTTGGAAAATATCTGCACGAAGGACTGGCGGGTGTCATAGCCGGGAGGCAGCTCCCCCTTTGCCTTGCGCTCCCGGTAGCCGAGCCAGACCTTGGACTCGGGCATCAGGAACCTGAGGAGCAGGAGGAGCAGGGAGATCGCCCCGGAGATGACGAAGGCTATCCTCCAGCCGGTCATCGTCCCGTACTGCGCAAGGGAATATCCCGCCACGAATATTCCTATGAGTTGCCCGGCGAAGAACATGCTCTGCAGGAGGCCGCCGGCGGTCCCCCTGGCCTTCTCTGACCATGCCTCGTTCACCATGGACGACCCTATCCCCCACTCCCCACCGAGCCCCAACCCGGTGAGGAACCGCAGCAGCCAGAGCTGCCATATGGAATCCACGAACCCGGTGAGGACGGTGAATGAGCCATACACGAGCACCGTAAAGATTAGCATGTTCCTGCGGCCGAGGGAATCGGCCATCCAGCCGAACAGGATCCCTCCGATCACCGAACCTATGTTCACCAGCGTGACCGTGAACGATATCGTGGCTATGTTCGTGTGGAAGTACAGTACCAGCGGGAGGAGGACGTAGCTTATTATGAGGAAGTCCGTTCCATCGAACATGAAACCGACGAGGGCGCCTGCGTATGTCCTGACCTTTTCGGACGGAGAATAGCCGATCTCCGATGTCAAACGGACGCCGGTCGCTCTGCAGTGTATATATGCGTTCGTTTCGGTGAAAGGACACCGGTCGGCCCGTTTGGAAATATATATCGTATGAAGGGATGCGGATGTGCATTTGGAGGGACCCGCGCCGACCACGTCGGAGATAGCGAAGGTCACGTTCGCCGCGGGTTTTGGCACATGGCCGAAGATATTCTTCCCCGGCAGCGCTTCCCCGTTTTTTGCGTTCGCCCTTTCCACGAAGGGGGTGCCGCTGAGCTTCATCTCCGGCGCGGTGAGCCTTGCCAACATAGTGGCCATAGCAGGATTCCTGGCCGGGCCCTATTTCTCTGAAAGGCTCGGCAGGAGACGCCATCTTGTGATATGCATAGCATGGTCGGAGTCGTAGCGTTCTTCCCCCTGATGGACACCCTGAACCAGTCCATGATAATCCCGGGGCTCATCCTCTTGGAGGCGGAAGTCGGCTTGGGCAACTCTGCCATGGAGGCGCTGCTCGGTGAATCCTTCCCCATCAGGTACAGGTACTCGGGCAGCGGCCTGTCCTACCAAACAGGGATCGGGTTGATCAACGGCCTTCTGGTTGCCGCTATAACGCCGCTGGCTGTGCTTTACGCCGGGACGACTGGGGCGGCGCCTTTCATAGTAGGAAGCGTAATCGTGATGCTCGTGCTCTCCCTCGTATTCATAACGATGATAAGGGAGAGCAAGAAGGAGGACCTCGCGGAGTAGCCGACTTGGCCTGATATCCGATTCCAGGGTCATAGACGTTCAAAACCACATATTTCCGAAGTCGTGTATCAGGCTCATCCAAGAGGAGAGCAAGGAGATCAGCCTCGAGCCTGGCCCGAGCGGCGAGCTCATGATGTACGACAGGACCACGGACGAAAACTTCAACCCCCTCCCGGCCAGGCTGTACGCGGAACCCGAGCAACGGATTAAGGAGATGGACAGATACGGCATCGATGTCCAGGTCCTCTCCTTTCCCAACCCGGGCGCCGACAGGTTCGGGAAGCAACTGTCCGTGAAACTGTGCAGACTGCTCAACGAGGAGATATCCGGCATGGCAGAGAAACACCCCGACAGCTTCACGGGGTTCGCCAGTGTGCCTTTCTGCAGCCCCGTGGACGCGGTGGACGAAATCAGGCGGGCGGTGAGGGACCTGGGGCTGCGGGGGGTCATGACGTACAACAACATCAACGGAGAGTACTTGGACTCGGAGAGGTTCGTCCCGATATTCGAGGCGGCCAGTTCCCTCGGGGTGCCGGTCTACGTCCATCCCAGCATCCCCCCGACGGCCAAGGTCACGGGTACCGAGCACAACCTGAACATGCTGTTCGGTTGGCCCTTCGATACGAGCATATCGATGACCAGGGTCGCCTACAGCGGCCTACTGGACAGGCTCCCCGGCCTGAAGATGATCTTCAGCCATGCCGGCGGGATGGTCTCCTTCTTCAGCAGCAGAATCAGCACGCTCCACGAAGCGCACACGTCGGAACTGACTGGGGAGAAGTTCGACAGGTCGCCGGTGGAGAATCTCAAGAAGATGTATGTGGACCTTGCGGTTTACGGCTACGCGCCCGCCATAAAGTGCACCTTGGACTACTTCTCGGTCGGCAACTGCCTGTTCGCCTCGGACTACCCATTCGGGCCGAAGGGCGGGCTTGGTCTGGTGGAGCTGGCCACGGAGACGATGAGCTCCATAGACATCCCGCCCGACGACAAGAGGAGGATATTTTCGGACAACGCGGGTGTCCTTCTGAAGCTCTGACGAAGTCAGTCCAGGTTCCTTATGTTTCCCGTCTTTGCCAGGGCTTTGGGTATCAGGCGCAGGTCCTTTTCCGTGATGGATATGTCCGCTTGGTCCACCACCACCTTCTGGGCGTTGAAGGCGACCCTGTAGTTGACCAGGCTGAACAGGTCCAAGTCGTTTGCTCCGTCCACCACGGCCACCTTGGTCTGCCCCCTGAGCATGCTCCCGAAGGCGTTCCTGAGTATCTGCTTCTTGTTGGCGTTGACGAGCAGCGCGTACCCAACCAGCATCCCTTTGTGGAAGACCAACTCGTTGGAAAACGCGTAGTCGAGCCCCAGCTCCTGCCTGACCCTGTCGGTCAGCAGAGAGAAGCCACCGGAGACGCCGACGAGCGTGCAGTCGGTCTTCCTGAATTGGGATATCATCTCCTTGGCTCCGTTCATCAGCGGGAGCCTCTCCGCGACGGACACGCACTGCTCGTACGTCGTCCCCTCGACCAGTCGTATCCTCCTCTCCAGCCCCTCGCTCCAGTTTATCTCTCCCTTGATTCCTTTGTCCGTGATGTCGGCGACCTCGCCGTCCCTGTCGACCAGCTTGGCCAATTCTGGCAGGAACTCGCCGTCCACCAGCACGCCTTCCACATCGAATATCACTATCAACGTCTGTCTTCCGGAACGGCGGCTGGTTAAGCGAAGGGCTATTAAAGGTGATGATTCGTCGGAGACTACAAGACGCCACATCATACAGGCGGGCTCCGGCGGCCCCCCAAGAGGGTCCTCCTGCTCCACGATGGTGCGGACGGCTTCCCGTCGGGCCCATCGTCACGATTCGGGCGGGCGACGACTATATATCCCGACCGCGGGCACCCCGTGGGGAACAGGAATGAGATACACAACGATCGCGATCGCCGCGTTCGCCGTTCTGGTCGCCGTCTTCGGACTGCTCGCCGTGAGCTACGACCTGCAGGCGCGCTACCACGTCGCGGAAGGCTACCTGCTCCCCGTCGCCCTGTCGACCATAGGGCTGGTCGCGTCCGCCTCCGCCGACGGGGTAACACATGGGCTTGACGGGGGAAGGGCTGCGCTGAGCGCCTTGATGGCCGTGGCTGCGCGGTGATGACGCTAATCGTCGTCTGACTACTGATTACGTCATAGCGACGCACCTAGGTCGTCGCTTTCCGTATCAGAGACACCGAAATACATCGTTTTGTACCTATCCGATGTCGAAAAACGAACATCGTCGTAAAGATTAAATACACTATGTGGGCTGCCGTGCTTCACAATGGCTCTCGCCGGATGCTACACGGCGTTGGTGACGCCGTTCACCGACGACCTCGAGCTGGACGGAGATGCGCTGTCCCGCCTCCTGTCGTTCCAGTCGGAGAACGGGGTCGGCGGGGTGGTCATGGCGGGCACCACCGGCGAAAGTCCGACGCTGACACATGAAGAATGGCGGCAAATGCTAGCCGAAGCCGTGGCCCGGATGCCCTCCCGTTCGTTAGTGGTGGCGGGCACGGGCGGCAATGACACGAAGAAGTCCGTCCAGCTGACGCGGGAGGCGGTCGATGCCGGAGCGGGGGCGGCGCTGGTGGTCGACCCCTACTACAACGGCCCGAGCAGCGTAGAAATCCGGCGCGAACACTACGCCCCCATAGCCGAAGCGGCCGGAGAGGTCACGGTGATACCTTACATAATCCCCGGCAGGACGGGGACGCAGCTGGCACCTGAAGACCTGGCCCTGCTGGCGAGGTCCCACCCCAACGTCCGGGCCGTCAAGGAGGCGACGGGGGACGCCGCAAACGCCTCCGCCATCCGGGCCCTCTGCGGCAAGGATTTCTCCATATTTTCGGGGGACGACGACAAGACGCTCTCGTTCATGACTGCCCCCTCCATTTCGGCTTGCGGTGTGATTTCCGTGGTCTCCAACGTCGCCCCGAGGGCGGTGACGGACATGGTGTCCGCGTCCTTGGCGGGTGACAGGGCGACCGCGGAGGCGTTGGCCGCGGCCCTCAAACCGCTCTTCGAATTGGTAACGGTCAAGACGGAGGAGAGGGTGATGGACAGGAACGTCGCCGTAAAGGCCAGGAACCCGCTCCCGATAAAGACACTGTCCAGCCTGCTCGGGATGCAGGTGGGCAGGTGCCGGCCGCCGCTCGGCAGGATGACCAGGTCCGGCCTGAATCGGGTGCTGGAGAACGCGAGGAAGGTATGGCGAGACACGCCCGAAATATTCGAACCCATAGAGCGGCACTTCGATGTCAGCATATCGGACAGACTCGGTTCGCCCAAATTCGTCGAAGGGCTCTGCTATGACGACTACTGACCCCATCCGCCTGTGCGTCGCCGGGGCCACGGGCAGGATGGGTACCGCGTTGCTCCAGGAGATGGGGCGCCGCTTCGTACTGTCCGCCGCCGTGACCTCGGCTGACAACAGGAACGTCGGAAAGAGGATCTGCGACATCAGCATGTCCGATTGCGAGGTCGTCCTGTCTCCTCCGGGGCGGCTGGGGGAGTTGCTCGACGGATGCGACGTCTTCGTGTCTTTCACCAACGCCTCCGTGGAGCTGGTCAACGCCGAGGCCGTCGCCGCCTCGGGAAAGCCCGCCGTGATAGGAACCACGGGCTTCGACGAGAAACAATCGGGGAGGCTCGCTTCGCTGCTGCGCAGGGTCCCGACGGTCATGGCCTCCAACTTCTCCATCGGGGCGAACATGCTTTCTTCGCTGGCCAGGGAACTCTGCAGGCTCCCCCCGACGTTCGACATGTCCATGATAGAAGCCCACCACTCGAAGAAGCTGG
This sequence comes from archaeon, assembly GCA_021811935.1. Classification (GTDB taxonomy): domain Archaea; phylum Thermoproteota; class Nitrososphaeria; order Conexivisphaerales; family DTJL01; genus JAKAPW01. Next base: position 28,148 of record JAKAPW010000001.1, read on the forward strand.
ATTCGCCGAGCGGGACGGCAAGGGACCTGTCCAAGGTCATAATGCGGGAGAGGGGATACGAGCGCGTGGTCAACGGGAGGAGCGGGATGTCGAGGAGGGAAAAGGAGGAGCTGGAAGTGCTCTCCGTGAGGGCCGGGGGGATACCGGGCATCCACACCATTTTGGCCGCCGGGGACTTCGAATCGATCAGGATCGAACACACGGTCTTCTCCAGGTCCTCCTTCGCCCAGGGCGCTCTGCTCGCCGCCGCTTGGGTCCTCGGAAAGCCCCCGGGGATATACGGCATGGGCAAGGTGCTCGGACTGGAATGAGGGTCGTAATCAAGTTCGGAGGCGCCTCCTTGGCCACGGGCGAGAAGGTCAGGGCGGCCGCCGAGGCGGTGGCCGGCTGCGGCTACGAGGAAAGGGTGGTGGTCGTATCGGCCCCGGGCAGGACGACCGACCAGCTGCTGGACCTCGTCTCCGGGATGGACCCGGCGGAGTATGCCGGCATACTTTCGATGGGGGAGATGACGTCGGTGAAGGTCTTCTCCTCCGCCCTGAAGAGCATGGGGCTGTCCGTCTCCGTCTTCAGCCCGGAGGATGACGCGTTCCCCATAGTCGCGGAGGGGGACCCGCTGAACGCCACCGTCGACCTCGAAGCCACCAGGGTCGCGTGCAGGGCGTCCGTGACGCCCAGGACGGCCGGCTCGGTGGTGGTCGTCCCCGGCTTCGTGGCCAGATGTGAGGGCAGGATGGTGGTGCTGGGAAGGGGAGGGTCCGACGTGACGGCGACGGTCCTGGGGAACTGCCTCGACGCGGACGAAGTCGTCCTGGTGAAGGACACGAGCGGGATAATGTCGGCCGACCCCGACATCGTCCGAGAGGCCAGGCCCATACCCAGCCTCTCCATCAACGAACTGTACGCGTTGGCGCACGGCGGCGCGAAGGTCGTCAGGCCGGAGGCGCTGTTCTACAAGACGGCGAAGCAGAGGCTCAGGATAGTGGAATTCGGGAGGCCGCTGGGGGAGGACGGCACGGAAGTGGCCGGCGTGATGGACGCCACGGCCCCCCACGTGGAGTCGGGCGGCGGGCTGCAGGAGATAACGGTGCTGACGGACGGGGGGCTTTCACGTCTCGGCCGCATACTGGAGGTGATCGGCGAGGGGGTCCGAGGGGTCGGCACCGCGAAGAGCACGGTGAGCGTCTTCGTCCAGGGGCAGGACTGGCAGGATCTGTGCAGACGAATCCACGGCCTGGACGGGGTCAGGGCCGTGTCCGGGAGGAGGGGTGTGGGTTACGTCGACATAGGCCACCCCCACCTGGTCGACCGGCCGGGGATGGTGGCCAGGGCAGCCACCATACTCTCCCTTCACCACATCAACATAACGGAAGTGACTTCGAGCAAGGGCGGCCTGACCTTCTACGTGGACGAAAAGTTCTTGGAGCGGGCTTCTTCCCTGCTGGAGGAGAATCTGGTTGTCTGATTCATGGGTGCTGGACGTGCCGGGCGGATGCTTCAGCAACAGAGGAGGGGTACTGCACGTCGACGACGTGTCCGTTCCCGACCTGGTGGGCAGGTTCGGCAGCCCGCTGTACGTGATGAGCGAGAACAGGATAAGACACAATTTCAAAAGGCTGCACGGAGCGTTCAGCAGGCTGACGCCCTTCAGGCTCTACTACGCGGTCAAGGCGAACACCAACCTGGCGGTCCTGGGCGTCCTGCGACAGGAAGGGGCCTTCGCCGACTGCTCCTGCCCCGCCGAGATATACGAAGCCTCGCTGGCCGGCTTTGGACCGGAAAAGATACTCTACACCGGGAACTACAACTCCACCGAGGAGGTCAGGTATGCGCAGGCCGCGGGCGTAACGATCAACTTCGACGACGCGGCGCTGCTCGGGAAACTTGAAGGGGGGAGGGTGCCGGAGACCGTCTGCTTCAGGATAAATCCGGGGATGGCGAAGGGCGGCAAGGAGGGGTTGATCTTCGCCGGGCCCGACGCGAAGTTCGGTTCCCCGGAAGAGGTGGCCGCGCGTGGCTATGCCGAGGCGAAGAAGCTGGGCGCAAAGAGGTTCGGGATACACATGATGACTGGCTCCAACGTCTTGGACCCGAAGTATTTCCCCGCCGCGACGTCCGCGTTGATGGACATCGCTGGCAGGATATCCAAGAAGGTGGGAATGGAGTTCGAATTCGTGAACGTCGGAGGTGGCTTCGGCGTGCCGTACTCCCCGAAGGAAAGGGAACTGCCCATAGAGGGCGTCGCCTCGTCCGTGGTCGAAGCCTTCAGGCAGAAGGTCGAGCAGTACGGGATGAGCAGACCTCTGCTTGCGGCGGAGCCGGGAAGGTTCCTGGTGGCGGACTCCGCCGTGCTGGCTTCCACGGTCTGCCACGTGAAGAGTTCTTCCAAGACCTTCGTCGGCGTCGACGCCGGGATGAACACGCTGTTGCGCCCCGCGCTCTACAACGCGTACCACCCGGTGCTTGTGGCGAACAGGCTGGGCGAGAGGGACGACCAGGTGGCCAACATCTGCGGCCAGGTCTGCGAGAACACGGACGTGCTGGCCAGGGACAGGGGGCTGCCGCGCGTGAAGGAGGGGGACATAATAGCCATATTCAACGCCGGCGCGTACGGCTTCGCCATGTCCAGCCAGTACAACAACAGACCCAGGGCCGCAGAGGTGCTCGTGAACGGCAGCGACGCGCAGGTGATAAGGAGGAGGGAAGGCTTCTCCGACCTCGTGCAGGGGGTCTCCGTGCCGGCGAGGCTCCTGACATGACCGTCCCGGGCTTCGCCGAAAGCGTGAGATCGATACCTCCTTACCCTTTCGCCAGGATGGAGGAGGCCATCCAAGAGCGGAGGCGGAAGGGGCAGAAGGTCATAGCTTTCAACATAGGCGACCCGGACGTCCCGACGCCGGGATATGTGGTAGAAGCCATGGCTTCCGCGCTCAGAGACGGCGAATACCAGGGATACTCCAGCGCCGACGGAGAGCCATGGTTCAAGCAGGCGGTGGCCGACTGGTACAGGAAGCGTTTCGGGGTCGACCTGGACCCTTCGACCGAAGTCTGCGCCCTGATGGGGTCCAAGGAGGGGCTGGCCAACATATCCCGGGCGTTCGTGAACCCCGGCGAAACGGTCCTCTGCCCCGACCCCGCGTATCCGGTCTACGCGAACGGCGGGACGCTCCTGATCGGGGGCAAGCCCGACTTCTACCCGGCGTCGCAGAAGATAAGCGGCCACCTGGACCGATCGAGGCTGAGGGGCGCAAGGCTGGTCTACGTCAACTACCCCCACAACCCCACCGGCCTGGTGGCCGACGAAGCCGACCTGAGGAAGGTGGTGGACGACGCCCGCGGCTCTGAATGCCTGATATGCTATGACAACGCCTATTCGGAGCTGACCTTCGGAGGCTACAGGGCGCCCAGCATACTGCAACTGGACAGGGAGAAGGACGTCTCAATAGAACTGCACTCCTGTTCGAAGACGTTCGCCATGACGGGCTACAGGATAGGCTTCGCAGTCGGGAACAGCAAGGCGATATCCGGCCTGAAGAAGGTGAAGAGCCAGATAGACTCCGGCCCCCCCAAATTCGTCCAGCATGCGGCAAGGGTGGCCCTTCAGGGCTATGCGGGACAGGACCCGCCGAAGGAGGTGCGCGAAATAAGCAGGACGTATGAAGACAGGCTCGGCCTCTTCGTCCGGGGGCTCGGAGAGCTGGGCATGCAGGCCGAGATGCCGAAGGGGACGTTCTACCTCTGGCAGAGGGTCCCCGGCACTTCGGAAGACTTCACGGAGAAGCTGCTGGACATGGGCATAATGGTGTCCCCCGGCAGCGCCTTCGGAGACGGGGGGGAGGGCTACGTCCGATGGTCCCTGACCCAACCGGCGGACGTCATCGAGGAAGCGCTGGAACTCATGCGGAAAGGGCTCGGGTAAACCAAACTTTAAAGCGAGCGCGCCGCAAGAAATGACGAGATGGCAGAAGGCGGCTCGTTCTACGAAGACTTCGAAGTGGGGCGGACCCGCAGACACCCCCAGGGGCGGACGCTGACCGACGTGGACAACATATGGTTCACCCTGCTCACCTGCAACACCAACCAGATACACTTCAACTCCGACTATGCGCGGAGGCACTTCGCGAAGGAGCCCTTCGATGGAAGGCTGGTGGTCAACTCCTTCCTTACGCTGGCCACCGTCGTCGGACTCTCAGTTGACGAGACGAGCAGGAACGGCATAATGCTGGCGATGAAGGACATGCGGGTCGTCCACCCGGTCTTCGCCGGCGACACGATCTACGCGGAGACGACCGTCCTGTCCAAGAGGGAGTCGAAGAGCCACAGGGGGATGGGGATAGTGGAGGTCAGGACGGCCGGTCTCAACCAGGACGGCACGAAGGTCCTCGAATTCGAAAGGACGTTCATGGTCAGGCGAAGGGGCGGCGACTGGGAGTGACTAGAAGGACCGGGGGAGGCCGAGCACGTGCTCCCCTATGTAGCTCAGCACGAGGTTGTTCGACACGGGCGCCACCATGTATAGACGGTTCTCCCTGAACTTCCTCTCGACGTCCATGTCGGCAGCCATGCCGTAGCCGCCCAGGACATTCATGGCCACGTTGGCCGCCTCCCACGAGGCCTCGGAGGCCAGATATTTTGCTATGTTGGATTCTTCGCCGCACTTCTTGCCCTCGTCGAAGAGCTCCGCTGCCCTGCGACGCATCAGGTCCGCGGCCCTGGTCCTGGCGTAGGCTGCGGCTATCGGGAACTGCACCCCCTGGTTCTTGCCTATTGGCCTGCCGAAGACCGTCCTCTGCCCGGAGTAGTCCACCGCCTTCCTGATGAACCACCTTGCGTCGCCCACGCATTCCGCGGCTATCAGAATCCGCTCGGCGTTGAGCGCGTCGAGCAGATAACGGAAGCCCTTCCCTTCCTCCCCGATCAGGCTGCGTTCGTCCAGCCGGAGGTCCTCTATGTGCACGGAGTTCGTCTCGTGGTTTATCATCGTCCTTATCGGGCTCACCCTCATGTGGTCGCCGGCCTCCTTGATGTCGACCAGGAAGAGGCTGATTCCGTCGGTCTTGGTCTCCACCTCTTCGTAACGCCTGGTCCTGGCCACCAGCAGCATGAGGTCGGAATGCTGCACCCTTGAGGTGAAGACCTTCTGGCCGTCCACGACGTATCCCCCCGCGACCTTCCTGGCGAAGGTGGATATCCTTGTGGTGTCCGACCCGGCGCCAGGCTCCGTTATGCCGAACGCCTGCAGCCGGAGTTCTCCGCTGGCTATCCTGGGCAGGAATGACCTCTTCTGTTCTTCGCTCCCATGGCGGAGCAGGGCCGCGACGGTGTACATCTGGGCGTGGCATGCGGCCGCGTTCCCGCCGGACGCGTTGACCTCTTCGAGAATGATGGAGCCCTGTTGCAGCGAGCCGCCCCCGCCCCCGTACTCCCTGGGGATCAGCACGGAGAGCCAGCCCTGCCTTGCCATCTCCCGGACGAACTCCTCCGGGTAGGCCCTCTTCGAATCGAGGTCCCTCCAGTATTCCGCGGGGTACCTGCTGCACAGACTCGCGATGCCCGACCTGATCATCTCGTCCATGACCCGACGTGGACCGGGGAAGGTAATAACGTTGCGGAGAGCCCCGCCCAGACGCCAAGAAAAGACGCCAGGAACTTCAGGCTATTTCAATCTGCGCGGATGGAACGTGTCTTTTTTTGGCACTTATTAATCTTTATATATTATGCCGATATGTCATGACATATGCACGTTGTCGCGGCGCATGGAAGGCGTGCCGTAGGCCGGATGGCCCTTGTTGGTGTGCTTGTTCTGGTCCTGGTGGTCGCAGTTGGTGGATATGTGGCAACAAAATACATGTCACAATCCACCCCGCCTTCGGGCCCTTCGGTGATAACCATAGGCATGTCCATGCCGCTCACAGGGACCTTCGCTGAAGACGGGCAGATGAGCCTCGACGGCCTGCAGCTCTGGGCGCAGAACGTCAACGCCTCCGGCGGGATATACGTCAGCAGCCTGCACAGGAGCCTCCCGGTGAAGCTGATCGTCTATGACGACCAGTCGAACCCGACCCGCGTCGCCACGCTGTACCAGCAGCTCGTGACGCAGGACAACGTGAACTTCCTCATAGCGCCCTACGCCAGCCCCTTGACGCTGGCAGCGGCCCCGATAGCGGACGCGCATCACATCCTGCTGCTGAGCCATGGAGGCGCCTCCGACGCGATATGGCAGAAGAACTATTCGTATGTGGTCGGCGTCCTCAGCCCAGCCAGCCAGTACATGATCCCGGTGATCAACATGCTCGTCAACCTTAACTCTTCGCAACCGCTCAACGTCGCCATGTTCTACGGCAACGACCCGTTCTCGATCTTCGTCATGAACGCGGCGGCAAGGTACATGCAGACACAGTTCCCCGGAAAGTTCAACATAGTGTTCAACCAGAGCTATCAGGAGACGGCCACCGACTACACCGCGCAGCTGACGCAGATAGCCGCCACCAACGCCGACGTGATCCTGGGAGGGGGACACTTCACCGACGGAGAGACCATAATGAAGAACATCCAGTCCATAGGATACAACCCCAAGGCGGTCGCGCTGCTCGTGGCCCCCGACGACGTTCACTTCTACCAGGACCTCGGTACAGTGGCGAACTTTGTGCTGGCCCCCTCGCAGTGGGAGGCGAACCTGAACTACGCCGGCTTCTCTCCGTATTTCGGCAACATCACCAGCCAGCAGTTCGCCACCCAGTTCACCGGACGGTTCAACATGCAGCCGAACTACGAGGCGGCCGAGGCGTACGCGACGGGCCTCGTATTGGAGAAGGCCATCATCGACAGCGGCTCCCTGAACTCCACGGTGGTAAGGCAGCAGCTCAACTCGGAGAACTTCTATACCTTCTACGGCCACTTCCAGATCGCTCCGTCGGGCATACAGATAGGCCACACCATGGTGGTGGTGCAGTGGCAGAACGGCGCAAAGCAGACTATATGGCCGACATCCGTCGCCACGGCGCAGTTCGAATATCCGGCCGCTCCCTGGGCCGGAAGAACTTGACCCGGCCGCTCCCTTCGGCCTGGAGTTGACCCTCCATTCTGCTTGTTGAACTGATAGTCCTCGGGGTAGCATATGGCCTACTGTACGGCGTCCTGGCGCTGGGTCTCACGCTGGTGTGGGGGGTGATGAAGGTGGCCAACATAGCGCACGGAGACTTCGTCACCATCGGCGCGTATGCGAGCTACTGGCTCTTCGTCCTTTCCGGGGTCAACCCCATCCTTTCGCTCCTCTTCACCATACCTTTCGGCTTCGCCCTGGGGGCGGCGAGCTACCTGACGCTGGTGAGAAGGGTCGTCGATTCGCCGGAGCTGATGCCGCTCTTCATGACCTTCGGGCTCTCGACCTTGATCAGCAGCCTCCTGCTCTACCTCTACTCGCCGACGCAGAGAGGCGTCCCGATATCCTTCGCTCCCCTGGACGGCCTCGGAGTCATCCTTCCCGGCGGCGTGGCGATCGCGGCGACGTACGCCGTTGTCGCGGCCGTGGCGCTTCGCCTCTTCCTGCAGAAGACCTTCCTGGGGAAGGCCATCAGGGCGGTGATGGAGAACCGGGCGTCGGCCACGCTGATGGGTATAAACCCCGGCAGGGTCGGCTTGATTTCCTTCGGGATCGGGATATCCATAGCGACCTCGGTGGGCTCGATGATAGTCCTCCTCCAGTCGTTCACGCCCTTGATGGGAGGCGATTTCACGCTCCTCTCATTCGTGATAGTGGTGCTGGGCGGGCTGGGAAGCCCCATCGGGGCCCTCGTCGGGGGGGTGGTGCTGGGGGTCGTCGAAAACATAGCCTCCCTCTGGCTGAACGCCGCGGTCACCCCCGCGATAGGGTTCGTGGTCCTGGTGATAGTCCTGATAGTCAGACCGTACGGCCTGATGGGGTCGAAGTAGCCCGATGCTGAACCGTGCGTGGCCTGGAGGACGCCTGTACAAGATAGGCGCTTCGGCCCTGGCTCTCGCGCTGCTGGCCACGGCGCCGCTGTATTTCTCGAGGCTCTCCCTCCTCTTCTTCATATTGAACTGGATAGTACTGGCCGAAAGCTTCAACATCTTCACCGGCCTCACCGGCTACGTCAACTTCGGCCACGTGGTCTTCTATGGGATGGGCGGCTACGTCGGGGCGTTGCTGATGGCCGGGGCGCTCGCGTCGCCATACGTAGGCGTCCTGGCGGCTGGGCTGGCGTCCGCCCTCCTCGCGTTGGGGCTGAGCCTGCCCACGCTGAGGCTCAGGGGGGCCTACTTCGCCATAGCTTCGCTCGGGGTGAACGAAGCCACCTTCGTCATATTCGACAACTGGCCGGCGGTCGGGTCGGCCACCGGGATAACCCTCCCCGTGGTCTACTATCAGCCGCTGGCGCAGTACTACACCATGCTGGCCGTGGCGGCGGGCTGCCTGGCGACCGCGTACGTCCTCATGCATTCAAGGATCGGGACGGCCATGCAGGCCATAAGGCAGCAGGAAGACACCGCCAGAAGCGTGGGGATAAACGCGACCTACTACAAGACCCTGGCCCTGATCTTCAGCGGGCTCTTCGCGGGGATGGCAGGGGCGCTGGCGATCTGGCAGGTGTCCATCATCGACCCGCCTTCGGCCTTCGACATAACCATCAGCCTGAACGCGATATCGATGACCATGCTCGGCGGGATAGGCACCCTGGCCGGGCCCGTGCTCGGGGCGGTCGTCCTGTACGAGGTGGGAGACTTCTTGGACCTGAACTACCCCTATGCGCACCTGGTGGTGCTCGGCGTCATAATCATAGGGGTCGTGCTGGCGATGCCTCGCGGAATGATGGGCTACGCGGACAGGGTCCGCTTGTTGCTGGGCGGCGGGGGGAGAAAGGATGGCGGCGGTGCTTGAGGTAAGAGACGTATCCAAGAAGTTCTCCGGCCTGGTGGCGGTCGATGGCGTTTCGCTCGAAGCATATGAAGGGGAGGCGGTGGGACTCATCGGCCCCAATGGGGCGGGGAAGACCACGCTGTTCAACATGATCTCCGGGTCGATCCACCCGACCTCCGGCAGGATATACTACAACGGCCGAGACATAACGTCGCTCTCCCCCGACAGAATATGCAGGTTGGGCATAGCCAGGACCTTCCAGATACCCCAGCCCTTCGGCGACATGACCGTGTTGAAGAACGTGGAGACCGCGCTGCTCTTCGGGGGCCGGGCGTCGAAGGGCGGCATCCTGCCCGCGAACGCGGCTGACATATGCGAGATGGCGGGCCTTGCGGACAAGAAGGGCATGCCCGCCAGGACCCTGGGCGTCTCCGACAAGAAGAAGCTGGAGATGGCGCGCGCCATCGCCACGGCACCGAAGGTCATCCTGCTGGACGAAATAGCTTCCGGCCTCCCGGTCGGGGAGTACGGGTGGGCCACCGGGCTGGTGAGGAGGCTGGTCGGCGAATTCGGGCTGACCGTGATATGGATAGAGCACGTCATGCGCGTCATCATGCGCACCGTGGACCGCGTCTATGTGCTGGACCATGGGAGCAGGATAGCCCATGGCAAGCCCGAGGAGGTGGTCAACGACGAGCAGGTGAGGCAGGCCTATCTGGGGGCGAAGGTCGGATGAGCGCCCCTCTGCTGGAGGTCTCCAACCTCCAGGCGGCATATGGGGAGGCCACGGCGATCTGGGACGTCTCCTTCAGGGTCGACAGGTCGGAACTGGTCGCCATCCTGGGGGCGAACGGGGCTGGGAAGACCACGACCCTCCGCACGGTGCAGGGCGTCCTCCCACAGAGGGCGGGGAAGGTCGTCTTCGACTCGCTGGACATCGCGGGCCTCCCCGCGAACAGAGTGGTGGAGGCTGGGATTACGCTGGTCCCGGAGGGACGCGGCCTCTTCTCCAGGATGTCGATAGAGGAGAACCTGGAGCTGGGTGCGTTCACCAAGCGGGCGCGGCGCAACCTCGGGAAGAACAGGGAGTTCGTCTTCCAGCTCTTCCCGGTCTTGAAGGAGCGCAGGAAGCAGAAGGCGGGCGTGCTCAGCGGGGGGGAACAGCAGATGCTCGCGGTGGGGAGGGGGCTGATGTCCGAGCCGCGCCTGCTCATGCTGGACGAGCCTTCCCTGGGGCTGGCCCCGATGATGGTCGTGAAGGTCTTTCAAACCCTGGGCGAGCTGAAGAAGGAGGGGCTCACCATACTGCTGGTGGAGCAGAACGTCGAAGCCTCGCTGGAGATAGCGGACAGGGCGTACCTGCTCGAAAACGGCAGGACGATACTGGAAGGGACGGCAGACGAATTCCGGGGGAACCCGACCATCAAGGAATCATATCTTGGACTCTGACAATCCAGGAGTGTCGCACGACAGGGGGAGGTAGGCATTGCGCATATCCAACACCTTCCGAATGTGGGCGTTCTTCCTCTACAATTCCGGATTGGGCATATTCCTTACCTACGGCCTCTTCTTCCAGCGCGTATCCAACGATTTCGGGCAGCCGGCCCTGTCGACCGTCCTGGTCTTCTCCACCTTCGCGGCCGTATACAGCATCTCCGCGGTGGCGATGGGCTTCTTCATGGACAAGTACGGGGCCCGCAGGACAATCCTCCTTGGAGGGACGCTGATGGCGGTAGGTCTGGTGCTGTCCAGCCAGGTCGGCTCGATTCAGCAGCTGATGGTCACCTACGGCGTCCTGGCCGGGGCGGGTTCGGGCTCGATGTGGTTGCCCACGTCCTACATCGTCCTCGGGTCCTTCGGCCCGGGGGAAGTGAAGCGGGCCACCGGGATGGTGAGCGCCGGCACGGCCTTCGGCACGCTGATCTTCTCTCCACTCGAAGGGGTGGTGATATCTCTGGCAGGGTGGAGGGACGCGTTCGTGGTGGTGGGGGTCGTCTCCTTCGCGCTGGCCATCCTGGCGTGGGTGGCGGCATCGGGGGTGGACCGTGCGGGCGGGTTCAGCCTGAGGGGGACGGCCAGGAAGGTGTACAGCAGGAGGTTCTCCACGATGTATGTCTACTACATGTTCGGCAACGCCTTTTCCAGGTCGCTCGCGATGGTGTTCGTGGCGCCTCTGCTCGAGGGGCGCGGGCTCGGCATCGCAGGGGGCTCCATGGCGCTGGCGCTCATAGGGCTGGGGAGCGTCTTCGGCAGACTCACCACGCGCGAAAAGAGGCTGGGCGAAGAAGCCATGGCCGCCCTGGGCTTCGTCCTCCAGGGAGGGTGCATCCTGGGCCTGCTCTACTCCTACACCATCTTCGAGGTCGCCTTCTTCTCGCTGCTGTTCGGCTTGGGGTACGGTGTATACATACCCCAGTTCGTCCTGATGATTCGCAAGTACTGGGGGGTGGAAAACTACGGGGCCGTCTTCGGCGTCCTGCTTACGAGCTTCGGCGTCGGCGGGGCCGCGGGCCCCATCTTCGAAGGCTTCGAAGTGTCGCTGCTGGGGTCGTACACCGTGGGGTTCCTGCTGGCGGGGGCCATGAGCACGGTGGTCGGGCTCCACTTCCTGCTGGCTGGCCGTCTACCGCATAAATACCCCCGTCACGGGACTGTCGAAGAAGGGTCGTGAGGAAGGTCTTCCTGGACATGGACCCGGGCGTGGACGACGCCCTGGCCATAATGATGGGGTCGGTCCTTGACGACCTGGAAGTGGTCGGGATAAGCACCGTGGCCGGCAACGTAGATGTCCGGAAGACCACGGCCAACGCGCTGAAGCTGACGGAGACCCTAGGGCTGAAGACCAAGGTCTACAGGGGGGCGAGCAGGCCCCTCCTGCGCCCCTATGTGGGCTCCGAACACGTCCATGGCCGCGATGGCCTCGGCGAGGTCGGCCTGCCCCCTCCGACGTCGAAGGAAGATGGGACGTGCGCGCCGGAGGCGATAATACAGGCGGCCAGGGCGGAAGGGAAGAAGCTGCACCTGGTGGCGACGGGCCCCTTGACCAACATCGCCATGGCGCTGATGCTGGAGCCGGACCTCCCCTCTCTCGTCGGCGAATTCGTCATAATGGGCGGCGCCTTCGGCCTGACGGCGTGCGGCGGAGGCAACGTGACGAAGTTCTCGGAATACAACATCTGGGCCGACCCGGAAGCGGCCAGGGCGGTCTTCGAATCGTTCGACGGGATGGTGGCGGTCGGACTCGACGTGACCATGGACCCGGCCGTCCTCCTCTCTTCGGCGGACATGGATTCTCTGCCCCGAACGGGCAGGGGGGCGCTGGCCAGGCAGATGGCCGGCTTCGTCATACGGAGGTTCGGCTTCTTCGCGCCGCACGACCCGCTGGCGCTTTATCATGTAAGCGACCCTTCCGTGCTCAAGCTGTCCAGGATGAAGGCGCGGGTGCTGCTGGACGAAGGCGAACAGCGGGGGAGGACCCTCGCGGAACCGCCGGGGGACAAGGGGTGGGCGATGGTGGCGTCCGGCGTCGACGGAAGGCGGTTCAAGGAAGCGTTTCTCGGGTCGCTCGGCTAGTCGCGCGTGCCCACCCCGCTCCTTTCCATAAGGTCGTAGAATCTCGCTTCCGCGGCCCCGATGACCTTCTCCTCGTCCAGAGACAACAGCCTTCTGTCGCGCGATACAGAAGGTACAGTGATTTGGTAACTCCACCAATACTTCATGCTCATCCCTGCCTTCACCGTGACTCTCGTCGAGGCGGGCGCCGGTCACGTCACAAAGAGGCTCGACCTGAAAGCCGTCGGGCAGAGGGTGTCCGAAATGTCCAAGGCGGCGGAGCTGGAGGTCCAGCCAGACGCGCCGGTCGAGGAGCTCAACGTCGGCGTGCAGCAGAGGGTCGAGACATTGAAACTGCTCTACAGGGGGCAGCGTCATACTGCTGGACTCCCCACGCCCCCAGACCGATAAATGATTTATGTTATGATTTATAACAAGGAAGCCGTCTACGCCGCAACGTTGAAGAGCGTTTCGGCAGCGACGTCGGGCCTCCTCATAGCCCTCGGCGTGACTCTTTCCTACTTTCCCGGACCCATCCCCGTGGGGCCCGCCTACCTCTTCCCCTACCAGAGCATGATCAACGTGCTGGCCGGAGTGCTGCTCGGACCATACTACGCTGCCTTCGTGGCGTTCTCCGTCGGCGCGATCCGGATAGGCATGGGCACCGGCACCTTCTTCTCCCTCCCCGGGGGGATACCGGGGGCCCTCTTCGTGGGCTTCTCCTACAGGCTGACTCACAGGTACCTCTCGGCCTTCGCCGAGATACCGGGCACCGCGCTGGTGGGATCGTTCCTCAGCGCATACGTGGTGACGCCGCTGCAGGGACACGGGGGCTCGTGGTCGACTTTCATCTACCTCTTCACGCCGGCCGCCGTTGCGGGGAGCGTCATCGGATACCTGATAGTCGTGGCGTTGGACAGGAGGCATGTGCTTGAAAGGATTGGTCTTCGGGCGTCTTGAAGGGAAGAGGACGCTGATGGTCGGGGACGTGGGCTCGGGCAAGACGCGGGCGATGGCCTCGCTGCTCAGGAGCGCCGTCGCCAGCCGTCCGCCGGCCGAGGTCACCGTCTTCGACTTCGCCCCGGACGAGACCGTGCTTTGCGGGAAGATCGTGGGAGGGAAGGTCTCGGGTGGGACTGCCATGGCGGCGGGGCTGAACTATCTGTCGCCCCGACTGGAACCTCCGAGGCTGAGCGGCAGGGATGCGGAGGAGGTGCTGTCCATCGCGAGGAGGAACGCGTCGCTCACTGCGGGTTGCATCGAGGAGTATCTGTCCAGGCCGACCCCTGTGCTCTTCGCCAACGACCTGACGATGCACCTGCATGCCGGGGACCTCCGGGTGCTGGTGAGTGCCGTCGAACGGAGCAAGACGTTCATCGGCAACGCCTATGCGGGAGAGTCCCTGAAAGAAGACCGTGGCTCGGGAATATCGACCAGAGAAAGGGACCTTCTGGGCGAGCTCAAGAGGTGGATGGACGACGTGATAGTGCTGGGTGAATGACAGATGGGACAGGACTACGCCTCCAGGCTCGACTCGGCACGGTGGTCCGGTGTGCACTGGCCGATCTTCCTTTCCTCGTCCTTGGGCTTCTTCGTCTGGGGCTTCGTGTACGCGCTCTCCTCCCTGGTGGCGTCCTGGTCGACCATACCGGCAGGCGGCGCGGAACTCGTGCTCATGCTGTCCTACCTGGCCCTGCCCGTCGGGAACCTCGCGCTCGGTTGGCTGGCGGACAGGGTGGGCAGGAAGAACACCTTCGTGGTCACGCTGTCCCTCTACGCCGTGGGGCTGGCCGGCGTCGTGCTGTCGCCCGGCTTCGTCCCCCTGCTCGTCTCCCTTGCGCTGGCACAGGCAGGCGCCGGCGGCGAGGAGCCGGCGTCACTATCTTCCCTCGCCGAATATTCGCCGGTGCGGCACAGGGGGAAGGCGTTGATATTGTCTTCCAACTTCGTCAACCTGGGAGCCCTGGCGGCGGCCGTGCTGGGGGCCTACGGCTCCGGCTCGATAGCGGAGCAAAAACTGATGTTCGGCGTCGGCGCGGCCGTCCTCCTGCTCACCGTGGCGGTGGCCAGGAAGAAGATGCGGGAATCGGTCAGGTGGCTCGCACAGAGAGGGAGGACCGTGGAGGCCGACTCCATAGCGCGTTCGCTGGACGGGCAGAAGGACGCGGCGGAGGCCGTATCGGGCCCCCCGAAGCGATATTCCAGGCCGTTCTCGTTCATCATCCTGGCGCTGCTGGGCGCGTCGCAGCTCATGACCTATGGGTTGCTCTCTTTCGTCGTGGGGCCGTACTACTACCCGTCGCTCACCCCCCAGATAATAATAGTCGCGAACGGCGGCGCTTTCGTCGCAGGGCTGGCTGCGGCGTTGTTGGTCGACCGGGTGAGGAGGAAGTCGTTCACTGTGCTGTCCTACGTCGGAGGGCTGGCCACCGTCGCCCTGCTGCTTCCGACGGCGGGCTACGTGGGGGGGATCATGCCACTATTCTTCGTCTTCCTCTTCGCCAACATGGTCTTCAGCGAGTATGCGTGGGCCAGCAGGGTGACCCTCGAGCCGGAGCTGGCAGGTAAGACCGGCGGGAGGGCCACGTTCGTCGGGACGGTGAGGCTGGCGGCCTGGATTCCGTTCGTCGTATCCATATCGGCCACCGCCGCCTTCACCCTGCCCCAGTTCCTGACGCTGAACATCGTCCTCTGGGGGGTAGGCGCGGTGGCGGCTGCCGCCTGGTATCTTGGCGGCGTTGAGACGTCTCGGAGGAGTCTTGAGGAGATAGAGGCGGGGAGCGATAAGAAATGAAACATCCCGTCGCGCTGACAGTCGCGGGGAGCGATTCCGGGGGAGGTGCGGGGATAGAGGCGGACCTGAAGACCTTCGCCGCCCTGGGGGTCCACGGCGCCTGCGCCATAACGGCCGTGACGGCGCAGAACACGGTGGCCGTCACCGGCGTCCAGGAGATAGACACGGAACTGATAGAGAAGCAGATACGCGCGGTGGCCGACGACATCGGGGTGGACGCGGCCAAGACGGGGATGTTGAGCAGCTCGGGCATAATATCCTGCGTCGCGCGCTACATCGGAAGCCGTCCCGTCCCGCTGGTGGTGGACCCCGTGATGGTCTCCAAGTCGGGGGCCAAACTTCTCCGGGACGACGCGATACGGAACCTTCAGGAGGAGCTGCTCCCCCTGGCCACCGTCGTCACGCCCAACATACCCGAGGCGGAAGCGCTGACGGGCGTCAAGATCACACAGGTGAGGGAGGTCAGAGAGGCCGCCAGGGTCCTGGTGGAAAGGTTCGGCCCCAAGGCCTGCGTGGTCAAGGGCGGCCACCTGACGGGCGAGAGGTGCGTGGATGTCCTCTACGTCAACGGCTCATTCGAAGAGCTGGAGTCGCCGAGGGTGGCCACCAAGAACACCCACGGGACCGGCTGCGTCTTCTCCGCGGCCATCGCGGCCGAGCTGGCCAAGGGGAGCGGTGTCATCCAGTCCGTCAGGACGGCCAAGGCGTTCGTCACCAACGCCATAATCCATTCCCTCGGGCTGGGGAGGGGGGCGGGCCCCGTCGACCCGTCTTCCTGGCTCGAGATAGAAAGGGAACGCCTTCTGGTGCTGAACAAGCTCAAGGAGGCCTTGGAGGTCCTGGAGTCTTCGCCTGCCGTGCGCAGGCTCGTGCCGGAGGTCCGAATCAACCTGGTGATGTCCCTCCCTGCCAGGTACGCGAAAGGCGTCTCGGACGTGGCGGGGGTGCCCGGCAGGATAACGGACGTGGGGGACCGCGTCAGGGCGGCGGCCCCTCCCGCGTTCGGCGCGTCTTCCCACGTCGCCAGGGCGGTGCTCAAGGTCATGGAGCACGACGACAGGGTCAGGGCGGCGGCCGACATAAGATTCTCGGATGAGATACTGACCGCGATAAGGCGGCTGGGGCTCTTGGTTTCATCCTACGACAGGAAGGACGAGCCGCCTTCGGTGAAGAAGAGGGAGGGCTCGACCATCCAGTGGGGCGTCGAGCAGGCGATAAAGAAGGTGGGCAGGGTGCCCGACATAATATGCGACCCCGGCGGGATGGGGAAGGAACCGATCATAAAGGTGCTCGGCAGGGACGCCGCGGAGGTGGCCAAGACGATGGTGAAGATAGCCGACGGGCTGAGATGACGCGCCGGACAACAGTTAGAAGGCGGCGGGTCGCAGGTAAGCGGCCATGAAGATAGGGATGAGCACCTGGTCTCTGCTGAGCATGAGCCTGACCGACGCGATAAAGAAGATCGGCGAAGAGAAGTTCCAGAGCATAGAGATATGGGGGGAGATACCTCACGGCTATCATGAGGTGGCGTCCCCGAAGAAGGTCAAGGACGCGCTTTCCACCTTCGGTATGGAGGTGACGGCCCACGCCCCGTTCCATGACCTCAACCCGGGGTGCACTTATCATGACGTGTCGGCGACCACGTTGAAGAGCCTGTCCTCCTTCGTCGAATTCTCGCGGCAGATAGGTGTGACGCAGGTCACCTTCCACCCCGGAAGCACGTATGACGCGTCGCTGGTGGACCGCTCCATAAACTCTGCCTCGCTGCTCTTCAAGCAGCTGGCGCAGTTGGGCGGCGGGACCATCGACATGAACATAGAGAACCAGTACGCCGACAAGACGGGTTACAGCTTCAACATAGGCGGACGGGATGAATGGCTGTCGAAGGTGCTCCGGAGCGTGGACGGGCTGGGGATGACCATAGATACGGGCCATGCCAACGTAAATCGCGAGGACCCCGCTGTCCTGCTGGAGACGTACGAAGACGCGGTCAGGAACGTCCACCTGAACAACAACCGCGGCTTGGCCGACGAACACAACCTCCCGAGCGAAGGCACCGCTGATCTGGCGAAGTTCATGAAGGCCGCGAAGAAGGTCAGGGACATAACTGTCACCCTGGAGCTGAACCCCTTCAGATACAGGCCGAAGGAGGTGCTTGCCGTCGGGAGGGCCGCATTGGGCAAGTGAGGCGACGGCCCTGGCCGGTCTACAGCTCGCCCGACTCTCGGAGCGTTCTGACGACCTCCTTTCCCGTCGCTGCCCTGAACGGTGCCCTCGGTTCCCCGCAGGATACGCCTCTGTGCTTCAATATCTCGTAGAGCGAGGACAGAGAGTGGGCGTCGGTCACGTCCTTGATTCGGTTCAGCCTGCGCTGAAGCTCCCTCCCCTTGGCGCAGTCCCCTGCTTCGTGTGCCTTGTAGAGCCCCACGAACAGCTCCGGAAAGGCGTTTGCCAGCGCCGGTATGATGCCCCTGGCCCCCATCATCAACGCCGGAAGCATGTAGCGCTCCGCGCCGTTGATCACTGCGAAGTCTTCGGGGACCATTTCGATTATCTTCAGCAGTTGCATGAAGTCGTTCGAGGAGTCCTTCGCGCCCGCCGCTATCCCCGCCTCCGCCAGCCTGCGCATCAAGGAGGGCTCCACGTTCGTCCCCGCGAACCTGGGTATATTGTAGATGAACATGGGCACGGAGACGCTCCGTGCCACGCTCTGGAAATGCAGCATGAGCGACTCCTCCATGTGCCTGTAATAGTACGGGGGCAGCGACGCTACGGCGTCCGCCCCGGCCGCTTCGGCGTGCCTGGCCAGCTCCACCGCCGTCTGCGTGTCGGGCGTCCCCACCTGGATTATGGTGGGCACCCTGTGGTCCACCTCGCGCACCACGGTTTCCGCCAGCTTCTTCCTTTCATCCGTGGACATCATGGTCCCCATTCCCGTGCTGCCGCAGACGAACAGCCCCTGTACGCCGTGGTCGATCTGATATCTGACTAGCGGCCCGACTGCGCCCGGCATCAGGGCGCCGGAAGCGTCAAACGGGGTGAGAATCGGGGTTATCACGCCTCTGAAGGAATCCTTGTTCAATCGGCGTCTCCTCCGCCGTTCCCAAGGATTGAGTCCTCAATATCTTCTTCTGACGGCCGACCGGCGGGCCGCGATGGTGCCCCCCGTCCGCAGGATCGGCGAGGCGCAAGTTTTCCATCAACGCTTATCTAGCGCGCCGGCGGCTTTCGGCTGACCTTACATGGCATCTGAAAAGATCATGCGGTTCCAGGGCAAGGGAAAGGACCTGGGCCAGGTTTCGGCGCAGATAGTACAGCAGCTCCAGTCGGAGGGATACAAGGTGCAGTCCACGAACGCCCCACTGGGCACGATCATACAGGCCCAGAAGGCAGGGATACTGCGGGACATACTGACGGCGGACAGGGCCTTCACCATAGCCGTGGCCGGCCAGCCGGACGACTTCACCGTCCACATAGGGATAGGCAAGTGGGTGCAGAATATAGCGGTGGCGGCCGCGGAGGCGCTCTTCTTGTCGGCGCTCTTCCTGGCGGTAGACATCCCCGAGATGCTCTGGACCCGTCACGTGGAAGGCGAAATAGCCAAGCAGATAGCGGCCATCGTGGGCTGAACCGCGATGGGCGGGCGTTGATAATCGACCGTCTTTTGTATAATTTACACATCAGGATGCACATTTATCGAATGTCTTCGACGTTAACACCAGCATATTTAATAGTCGGTCGTGTCATCTAGACAAAGAGGGTGCCCGTTGGCGCTTTTCGTAGACCCCCTCGCGCTGCAGTTGATTGTCCTGGGGGTCACCGGGGTACTGCTGTTTTACCATTCGCTCAGGGCCTTCATGAGGGTCAGGTCTGGAGGGAGGCCTGAGCATGGACAGATATGGCCGCTGCTCCTTTTCATCGGGATATATGCCTTCTTGACCGGTCTGTGGGGACATCTGGTCTGGCCTCTCCCCGGCTCGTATAACATACTGTTCTACGACCCGTATCCGATCTTCGGCCTGCTCCTGATGGTCTTCTCCCTGCTTCTCAAATACGACAGCAGGTTGGAGTATGCAGGGCTGGCATCGTTTCTCTTTGGAGCCGTCACCGTCTACTATGGCTACGCGGGTTACGCGGCCGGCATGACCAAGCAGCCAAGCGTCCTCCTTGCGCTGTACGCGTTGTGGGGCCTCGCTGGTATGGTAGCATATCCGTTCGCCATGCTGATGGACAGGCTGCGTTTTATGCCGGCCGACACGGCCGCGCAGCCTCAGAAGCAACCGCCTGCCCGCGCATCGGGCGGAATAGCGCTGGCCGGAAGGGGTGGTCCTCTTTTGCTCCTCCTCCCAGGGGTCATATTCCTCCTGGCCGGATTGCTCGCCCTGTATATAGGGGCCAACGCGGTGCCGGGCCACCTAGTGAACTTCTCCAAGTGGGTCCCGCCCTGAGCCGCGTCGCCGACGATGCTTTCCATTGCTCATTTTATCGAGCCAGAGACGCGGAGCGAGTCCCTGGCCTTCACCCAGGACACTATGAGGAATATGCCCGGCAGGACGCCACCCAGCAACAGCTGCAGAACCCCCAGGACCAGGGAGGTGGGCTCCGCCCTGGCAACGTCCCCGTCGGCGAGCGGTCTGTAAACCAGGAAATAGTCCAGGAGTATCCAGAGGAGGCTGACGAGCAGGGAGAAGATGAAGACCGTGCCGAGGAACGTCGCGTCGAAGAAATACGGTACGATGTCGGTCCCGCCAGGCAGCGCTCCAGCCACCCTTCCGAAATCGAAGAGCAGGTTGGTGAACGCGGAAGAGAATATCCCCAACATGAAGAATACTACCGCCACCAGTATGGCCATCAATGCCAGGACCCTGGCCGTCTCCGCGTTCCTGTCAGACACGACGGTCGGGCGGGGAGTGGAATATTTCTAGTTTTCCGGGATTCCGGGCTTGTCTGAAGTGTGACGGGCGTGCTCCGACCGCCATGGATGCGTCGCAGCGCCATGAAACCTTCGAATGCCTTCCCAGGCCAGAGAGAGCCGATGAGCAGACATGGTTTTCGTTGCGCGATGCGGGAAAAGGAGGTCCGGGCAACGGAAAAGGGCACGCGGTCAGAAGCCCAGATACGCCCAGGCCCTCCCTCCGCCAGGGCGGCTCGACCCTTTCGGATGGTCCATGATGAGCTCTGCCTCGTTCACGGGCAGCAAAGCAGAAATCCCGTTGGCTGCAGCCACCTGCCGCCTTGCTTCTGTATTGCGTGCGGCACGCGGAGTCTACCGCGAACGTCTCCCATGTCTTTCCGGACGATGAGAACAACCCGCCGACGCTGACCAAGAGGGGCGTAAAGCAGGCCATGAGGACGGCTTCCGCCCTCCGCCCGATGGCCGTGGAAGCGATCCTCTCCAGTCCTATGCTGCGCACAAGGCTGACGGCGGAGTGCATATCGCGCCGCCTCGGCGTCGGGTACGAAGTCGACGAAAGGCTGAGGGAGTTGGCCCCCGGCGGGCTGGCTGGCAAGAATTACGTGGAGCTGGCAAGATCCAACCCGGGTTGGCACGAAGAATTGTTCTCCGACGGGACGGAGTTCGGGATGGAGAAGTTTTCGAGCGTCGTCCGCCGCATGGGCCTGATGCTGCAGGACGTACATCGAAGGGGTCTCCGACGCGTCGTCGTGGTCACCCACCTGGAACCCGTCAGGGCCCTGCTGTCGATGGCCCTGGGGGAGGGGGGAGAATATGCCAGGCGCTTCAGGATAAGCAATGCGGCGCTCTCGATATTCAGCTACGAGGACTCGGCGCTGAAGGCCAGATGCATCAACTGGCTTCCCCTGAGGGAATATCTTGACGACTCGCGGGTCTAAAGCTGCCACCCGAAGAATATGGCGACGATTATCATCAGGGTGAGGAGCTGGTGGAGGGGTATGAGCCCCCCCGGCTTCGCGGCCGACTCGTTGACCGCCTGGTAGGACAGCAGGCCGACGACCACCTGGACGGCGGCCAGGCCCAGCGCCATGCCATACAGCGGAAAGAAGGCTGCGAGACCCAAGATGAACGCAAGGACGGAGAGGCCGTGCACCACCCACACGAGCTGGGCCTTGGTCCTCGGCACCGTGAAGTATCCTATGGCCTTCTGAAAGCCCCTTTGCCCCGTGACCACCCCCCCCATGAATATGACGGGGTAGAAGAGCAGGATGGGCGCCATGCCTGCGACGTATTGTGGGAACCCCATGCCCATGCCTGCGGCTATCATCATGTAGGCCAGCAGGGTCGAGTACGCAAGGACGTCATGCAGCCCCTGGAAGATGGAAGGTGCCTTCCCCGAAAGCACGTACAGCGTGGC